>NZ_JBIAIN010000001.1:445297-536620 GCF_042871445.1 Streptomyces sp. NPDC005794 | reverse complement strand
ACGCTGTTGAGTTCTCAAGGAACGGACGCTTCCTTCGGTCCCGTTTCACCGGGGCCCTCCGGGCGCTTCCCTTCGTTCTTGCGTTTCCGACTCTATCAGACTCTTTCGTGTCCGATTCCCGGTCGAAGCGGGTTCCTGCTTTTTCCGCTTTCCAGTTCTTCGCTTTCGCGTTTCCCTTTCCGGCGAGTCCGACTCTATCAGATCCTTTCGGCCCTGATTCCCAGTCAGCGGGGTTCGTCTTCCCGGCCGCTGGGCCGTTCCGACGAGTGAGACTTTAGCGGAATCCCCGGCCCCGACGCTAATCGGGCCACCTTCGAACACTGATTCCTCATTTCGCACGTGCACACGTAAAAACGCACGACAGACGTCGCTCGTTTCGAGTGGTTACTGCGGAATGGCTGTCCGGGGACCGACCGGAGTCGGCGCTCACGTCGGACAACTCGGAGCACACTACGGATCGGTTCCGGGCGTGTCAACCCCGGTCCGCCGGCCTCCGTCGCGAAAGGCCAGCCGGTAGTCACGCGGGCTGGTGGCCAGGTGGGTCGCGAAGTGCTGGCGCATGGTGATCTCGCTGCCGAACCCGGTGCGGCGGGCGACCTCGGGGAGGGCCAGATCGGTGCGCTCCAGCAGCTTCTGGGCTGCGGCGACGCGTTGCGTGATCAGCCAGCGCATCGGCGTCGTACCGGTGGTGGCCTGGAAATGGCGGGCGAAGGTACGGGCGGACATGCCGGCCCGGGCGGCGAGTACGGCCACGGTATGGGGTTCCGCCAGATGAGTCAGCGCATGGGCCCGGACCTCCGCGAGCGCGTCCGCGTCACGGTCGGCGCGGGGCGTGGGGTGCTCGATGAACTGTGCCTGGGTGCCCGTCCGGAAGGGGGCCGTCACCATCGAACGCGCGATCGTGGCCGCCGCTTCCGCGCCATGGGCCGTCCGGACGAGGTGCAGACAGAGATCGATGCCCGCCGCGGTGCCCGCCGAGGTCCAGATGTTGTCCTCATGGACGAACAGCGCGTCCCTCACCACGCTCACCCGGGGATGCCGCGCCGAGAGCAGCTCCGTGAGGTTCCAGTGGGTGACGGCCCTGCGGCCGTCCAGGAGTCCGGCCTGGGCGAGGGTGAAGGCACCGCCGCAGAGCGCTGCGATGGGGGTACCTCGGTCGTGGGCGCGGCGCAGGGCGTCGAGTACCGGGGCCGGGGCCGGCGTCACATGGTCGTCGAGGCCGGGAACCACGACGAGGTCCGCACGGTCGAGCCAGGCCAGGGTGCGATCGGGTGTGAGGGACAGCCCGCCACGGAGCGGGACCGGGCCCGGTCCGCCGGCGACGCGCCGGAGGTCGAAGGGGGGCACACCCCGATCCGTGCGGTCCACACCCCAGACCTCCGTGATGACGGAGACGTCGAAGGCGCGGACACCGGGGAACGCGACGAGCGCGATGCGGCCGGGACTGCGCGGTGACACGGACATGGTGGCAGTAAAGCATCGATCGATGGCTTTCACGGCCCTGGGAACGGACTCGCGCCGCGAGGAGAGTGACGGCATGGAGATCGTGGAGAACGCAGCGCTGGTGGTCGTCGACGTGCAGCAGGGATTCGAGGAGGAGTCGTACTGGGGGCCGCGTAACAACCCGGAGGCCGATCGGAACATCGAAGGACTGATCGATGCCTGGCAGGCGAGCGGCCGGCCCGTCGTGTTCGTACGGCATGACTCGTCGAAGCCGGACTCCCCGCTGCGGGAGGGATACGCGGGGAACGCGTTCAAGGAGTACGTCGAGGAGCGGCGAGGAAAGGGCACGGGGCCGGAGCTGTTCCTCACGAAGTCGGTGAACTCCGCTTTCTACGGCACACCCGATCTGGACGGCTGGCTGCGGGAGGCGGGCGTGCGGCAGATCGTGGTGGCGGGGATCCAGACCAACATGTGCGCGGAGACGACGGCGCGCATGGGAGGCAATCTCGGCTACGAGGTGTTCTTCGCGCTCGACGCGACGTACACCTTCGACGCGGTGGGGCCGTGGGGCTGGAAGCTGAGCGCCGAAGAGGTGGCGCGGGCCACCGCCGTGACGTTGCACGGCGGTGGCTTCGCGAGCGTGGTGCGCAGCGAGGAGCTGGTGGCGGCCGTGGAGAAGTGACCGGTCAGCCGTTGCCCGTGGCCAGCTCGCGGCTGCGGTCGCGGGCGGCTTCCAGGGCGGCGATGAGGGCTGCCCGTACGCCGTGGTTCTCCAGTTCCCGGATGGCGCTGATGGTCGTGCCGGCCGGGCTGGTGACGGCCTCACGGAGCTTGACCGGGTGTTCGCCGCTGTCCCTGAGCATGACCGCCGCGCCGATGGCGGCCTGGACGATCAGATCGTGGGCCTGTGCGCGGGGCAGGCCGAGCAGGATGCCGGCGTCGGTCATCGCCTCGACGAGGAAGTAGAAGTACGCGGGGCCCGATCCGGAGAGTGCGGTGGCCGCGTCCTGCTGGGACTCGGGGACCCGGAGGGTCTTGCCGACTCCTCCGAAGATCTCCTCGGCGTGGTCGAGGTGCTCGGCGGTGGCGTGGCTGCCCGCGGAGATGACGGACATGCCCTCGTCCACCAGGACGGGGGTGTTCGGCATGACGCGCACGACCGGGGTGCCGGCGGCCAGGCTGTCCTCGATGAAGGCCGTCGTGATTCCGGCTGCGGCGCTGATGACCAGGCGGTCGGCGGAGACGTGGGGGGCGAGCTCGTCGAGGAGCCTGCCCATGTCCTGGGGCTTGACGGCGAGGATGAGGATGTCGGCGCTCTTGGCGGCCTCGGCGTTGGTGACGGCCTCGACTCCGTAACGGGTGCGGAGCTCTTCGGCGCGCTCGGCGCGGCGGGTGGTCACCAGCAGGTCGCGGGCCCGCCACCCCGCCCGGATCATGCCGCTGAGCAGGGCCTCGCCGATCTTTCCTGTACCGAGGACTGCGACGGTCTGGGTCATGCGGTTCATCCTCCGGGTGGCGGTACGCGGTACGGGTGCTGGTCGTTCGTCGCCATCCTCGCACCGCGTCGTCAGGTGGTGCGGCGCCGGAGGGTGGCTGCGCCCAGGCAGAGGACGGCCAGGGCGCAGCCGGCGACGACGAGGATGTCGCGGTAGAAGTCGGCGGTGACGTCGGTGTGGGTGAGGACCTGGTTCATCCCGTCGACGGCGTACGACATCGGCAGGACGTCGGAGATGGTCTCGAGGACGGGGTGCATCCGGTCGCGCGGGGTGAACAGTCCGCACAGCAGCAGCTGCGGGAAGATCACGGCCGGCATGAACTGGACCGCCTGGCACTCCGAGGCGGCGAAGGCCGAGACGAACAGGCCGAGCGCCGTGCCGAGGAGCGCGTCGAGCAGGGCGACCAGGAGCAGCAGCCAGGGGGAGCCGGCGACGTCCAGTCCGAGGACCCGGACGGAGAGTGCGGTGGCCAGGAGGGACTGGGCCACGGCGACGGTGCCGAAGGCCAGCGCGTAGCACGGTCCGGGACCACGGCAGCAGCCGTCGCGCGAAGTCTCCGGAAAGCTGCGGAAGGTTCCGCGAACCGGCTCCTCCCGGTGTGCCGTAAGCGCCGTTCGCCGCGCCGAGGTGACGGCGGAGCCGGGTGTCCTGGTCGGCGAGCCAGAAGACGGAATCGTCGGAGACGTTCCACCACAGCGCCAGTGCGCCGCCGGGGCGCAGGACGCGGAGCGCCTCGGGGAGGGCCAGGACCGGGTCGGTCCAGTGCCAGGACTGGGCGTACGTGATCAGGTCGGCCGACGCGGTGGCCAGGGGGAGGCGGTTGCCGTCGCCCCGGACCACGGGGACGGACGGCAGCGACCGGTGCAGTTCCCCCGCCATGCCGGGGCCGGGCTCGACGGCGGTGACCTGGGCACCCCGGGCGTGCAGCAGCCGGGTGGCGAGGCCGGTCCCCGCGCCTGCGTCGACGGCGCGGGTGCCGTGCAGGGGGCGGCCGGTCAGTTCCTCGACGGCGTCGAGGAGGGCGGGCGGATATCCGGGGCGTGCCGCGGCGTACAGGGCGGCGGCGCTGTCGAACGAAAGGGCGCGGGGCGTGGATGCGGATATGCGGACATCCTGCGGGCGCCCGGGCGGTTCTACCGGCGTCCGGAGCGCTTTGCCTTGCCGCTCCTGCGGGCCGCCGGATTGCCGGTTCGGGACGAGCGGCGCTTCGCGTACCGGGCGAGCGCCGTCTCGTACTCCGTGCGCCGCAGCTTCTCGCCCGGTGCCTCCGTCAACGAGCGGATGAAGTAGGCGAGGAGCGAGCCGATGAAGCCGATCGACTTGAGGCCGCGCAGCCTGTCGTCCTGGGACGGGTCGGCGGGGCGGCGCGTGAAGCCCTCCCAGGTCTTGCGGAAGGCAATGGCACTGCAGACCGCGAACATCAGCACGACGAGCATGCCGACGAAGCTGCCGACCTCGGCGATCTCCAGCCCCTGGTAGGCGAAGCGCAGGACGAAGCACGCGGCGACGGCCGCCGCGAGCGAGCCGACGGTGGCACCCACGCGCCGCAGCCCGTACCCGCCGTCGTGGTCGACCCAGGTCGTTCCGAAGAGACGGAGGGGTTCGGGCTGCGGCCCTGGCGTGGTACCGCCCGAAGGCACGGCCGAGGACGTTCCGGGGGCTTCGCTGTTCTCGCTCACGGAATCGATTATCCCCGGGCGCGTGGCGGTTACGTCAGTCGCAGGGCGGAGCGATGTAGCCGTCACTGCCTGTCTTGACGTAGGCGTCCGACACGAACTGCCCGTTGGCGATGTTGTCCCAGAGGTTCGACGTGCCGTACGGGCCGAACACCCGCTCCCCCGGCTTCTGGCAGTAGACCGGGACGCTCATCCCGTACGGCAGCGTCCGGACGATCCCGTACTGCGTGCCGGGTCCCCTGCGGACGTTGACGCGGTAGCCAGGAGCGATCGGGTAGACGACGGTGTCCTCGGCGAGCGCCGTGACCTCCTCGTCGGCCACCGCGCCGGCGTCCGTGGTGACTGTGCCGACAGCGTTCTCTTCAACACCCATGAGGGCCTCCCCCGTTGCTAGCGATACGTGCGACGCGCAGGCTAACAAGCCCCACCCTTCTCGCACGCACCATCGACTAGGCTCCGTGCGTCGCGCTTGCGCACGAACACACGGGGGTGGGCGATGCCGCCGCTGCGAGGGACCGGATCACATCCGGAAGCGGAGCATCCTGAGTACGCCGGGCAGTACCGGCTCGAGGCATGTCTCGGAGCGGGCGGCATGGGTGTCGTACACCTGGCGCGCTCCCCCTCCGGGCTCCAGCTCGCGGTGAAGGTCGTGCACCGCCAGCACGCGGCGGATCCCGAGTTCAGGGCACGTTTCCGGCAGGAGGTCGCGGCCGCCCGACGGGTCAGCGGAGCGTTCACCGCACCGGTCGTGGATGCCGATCCGGCGGCCGCGCTGCCCTGGATGGCCACCCTCTACGTACCCGGCCCGACGCTCGCCGCGCAGGTGAAGCGGAACGGACCGATGAGCCCCGCCGAACTGCGCAGGCTCACGGCCGGCCTCGCCGAGGCACTGCGCGACATCCACCGGGCCGGTGTCATCCACCGGGATCTGAAGCCGAGCAACGTCCTGCTCCCCGACTCCGGGCCCAAGGTCATCGACTTCGGGATCTCCCGGCCGTACGACAGCGATGTCCGCACGGAGACGGGGAAGCTGATCGGCTCGCCGCCGTACATGGCGCCCGAGCAGTTCCAGCGGCCCCGTGAGGTCGGTCCGGCCGCGGACGTGTTCGCGCTGGGGGCGGTGCTGGTCCACGCGGCGACGGGCCGGGGCCCCTTCGACTCGGACAGCCCGTACCTCGTGGCCTACCAGGTGGTGCACGACGAGGCCGATCTGGCGGGAGTGCCGGCGGATCTCGCGCCCCTGGTCGGGCGCTGCCTGGCCAAGGATCCGGCGGAGCGTCCCACGCCGGACGAGATCATGGCCGCGCTGCACCCTCCGTCGTACGAGGCGGCCGCCTTCATTCCGGTCCAGCGCAGGCCGCTCGCCGCCGAGTCCGGAGCGGGGGACGAGGGCGCGGGGGCGGAGGCGGACGAGGCGACCACGCACGTGCGGGCGGCGGACGGGCTGCCGTCCGGAGCCGGGAGGGTGCAGAACCGTCGCGCGCGGCGCCGGTTCACGGCCGTGGCCGCGGCGGCGGTGCTGCTGGCCGGAGGTCTCTGGGCGGCCGGAGCCTGGAGCGGCTCCGGGGCGCCGGAGGCGGAGACCGGCGCGGACAAGGAGCGCCCTGCGGCCTTCGTACCGTGGCAGACCCCGCTGCGCTCCCCGGGCAGCTCGACCCCGTCGTGTGCCCCGGGGGCAGGTACGGACTCGGCCCTGTACTGCGTGACCGCCGGTTTCGGCACGGCCCGGCTGGACCCTTCCGACGGTCGGGTGGTCTGGTCGCACCGGGATGCGTCGTCGAAGAGTCCCGAAGGCCTGAGCCCCGCCGGCGCGGTGTCCGGGAACGTGGCCTACACCGTCGTGGCGGGCGAGAATCTCCGTGCGCACTCCCCCCGCAGCGGCAGCGAGGTCTGGCGTACGGATCTCTCCCCGTACACCGACACCCCGTTGCCGGCGGGCGACACCCTGCTGACGGCCCGCCAGGACGGAACGCTCCAGGGACTCGACTCGGCGACCGGCGCATCCAGGTGGCGGCACGCCGTCCCGGGGCACGTGCGGCCGGGTTACGCCCTGTACGACGCCGGAACCGGTCTCGCGTACGCGTTCGAGAGTTCGGCGCAGGGGGCCACCACCCTGGTCACGGCCATCGAGGCGAAGACCGGCGGCACGGCCTGGCAGCGCAGGCTGAACGGGATGCTCACTCCGGCCGGGACGTCGGGCGGGGCACTCCTGCTGACCTCCATGAACGCGAGGGCCCAGACCACCGGGCTCGTCCGCTACGACCCGGTGCTGCGGAGCACGGCCCGCATCGCGCTGCCCTTCCGGATGAACGGGCCGGAGACCGTGGTGGACGGGGACACCGCCCTGCTGCTGGAGCGCGGCGGCACGCTGCTGGCCGTCGACGTCCGTCCGGGCGGAGGGCGGCCCGAGCGGTGGCGGCTGGAGACGGCCGTCGGGATGACCTCGGCACCGGTCCTCGGAGCGGGCGGCCGGCTGTACTTCTCGGCCGCCGACGGGCGGCTGCTCGCCGTCGACACGGAGCACGGGACGCTGCTCGGCCAGACGCGTCCGAGGCTGAGGGACGGCAAGCTCAGCCACGCCTCGTCCCTGCCCGCCCCCGTCGTCCTGGGCCGGAGCGTCATCGGCACCGGGCCGGACGGGACCGTCTTCGCCGTGGACGCGGACGACCCCGCCCACTGGTGAGACCAGGGACGGGGCCGGACGGGGCCGCTGGGGTCAGCCGAGCTTGGAGACGTCGCGGACCGCGCCCCGGTCCGCGCTCGTGGCCATCGCCGCGTAGGCGCGCAGGGCCGCGGAGACCTTGCGGTCACGGTTCTTCGGCGCGTACACGCCGTTCAGCGCCTCACGACGGGCGTCGAGATCGGCGTCGGGGACGAGGAGTTCGATCGAGCGGTTCGGGATGTCGATCCGGATCCGGTCGCCGTCCTCGACCAGCGCGATCGTGCCACCGGACGCCGCCTCCGGCGACGCGTGGCCGATGGACAGGCCCGACGTACCGCCGGAGAAGCGGCCGTCGGTGACCAGCGCGCAGGTCTTGCCGAGGCCACGGCCCTTGAGGAACGACGTCGGGTAGAGCATCTCCTGCATGCCGGGGCCGCCCTTGGGTCCCTCGTAGCGGATGACGACGACGTCGCCGTCCTTGATCTCCTTGCGGAGGATCTTGTCGACGGCGTCGTCCTGCGACTCGCAGACGACGGCCGGGCCCTCGAAGGTCCAGATCGACTCGTCGACGCCCGCCGTCTTCACGACGCAGCCGTCCACGGCGAGGTTGCCCTTGAGAACCGCGAGGCCGCCGTCCTTGGAGTACGCGTGCTCCAGGTCGCGGATGCAGCCGCCCGCGGCGTCCAGGTCCAGGGTGTCCCAGCGCTCGGACTGCGAGAAGGCCGTCGCCGAGCGGACGCAGCCGGGAGCCGCGTGCCAGAGCTCGACGGCCTCGGGCGACGGGGAGCCGCCGCGGATGTCCCAGTTCTTCAGCCACTCGGCGAGGGTGTCGGAGTGGACCGCGTGCACGTCCTCGTTGAGGAGACCGCCGCGGTGCAGCTCGCCGAGGAGGGCGGGGATGCCGCCCGCCCGGTGGACGTCCTCCATGTAGTAGGTGCCACCGGGGGCGACGTTGGGGGCGACCTTCGAGAGGCAGGGCACGCGGCGCGAGACCTCGTTGATGTCCTCGAGGCCGTAGTCGAGCTCGGCCTCCTGCGCCGCGGCGAGGATGTGCAGGATCGTGTTGGTCGAGCCGCCCATGGCGATGTCGAGCGCCATGGCGTTGTCGAACGCGGCGCGGGTGCCGATGGCCCGCGGCAGGACCGTCTCGTCGTCCTGCTCGTAGTAGCGCTTGGTGATCTCGACGACCGTGCGGCCCGCGTCCTCGTACAGCGCCTTGCGGGCGGTGTGGGTGGCGAGGACGGACCCGTTACCGGGGAGGGAGAGGCCGAGGACCTCGGTCAGGCAGTTCATCGAGTTGGCCGTGAACATGCCGGAACAGCTGCCGCAGGTGGGGCAGGCGTTCTCCTCGATGCGGAGGATGTCCTCGTCGGAGATGCTCTCGTCGACCGCGTCGCTGATCGCGTTGACCAGGTCGAGCTTGCGGACCGTGCCGTCGACGAGGGTGGCCTTGCCGGCCTCCATCGGGCCGCCGGAGACGAAGACCGTCGGGATGTTGAGACGCATCGCGGCCATCAGCATGCCGGGGGTGATCTTGTCGCAGTTGGAGATGCAGATCAGGGCGTCGGCGCAGTGGGCCTCGACCATGTACTCGACGCTGTCCGCGATGAGGTCGCGGGACGGCAGGCTGTAGAGCATGCCGTTGTGTCCCATGGCGATGCCGTCGTCCACCGCGATGGTGTTGAACTCGCGGGGCACCGCGCCCGCCGCCTTGATCGCCTCGGAGACGATCCGGCCGACGGGGGCGAGGTGGGTGTGGCCCGGCACGAACTCGGTGAAGGAGTTGGCCACCGCGATGATCGGCTTGCCGATGTCCTCGCTCGCTACGCCGGACGCGCGCATAAGGGCGCGGGCGCCCGCCATGTTGCGGCCGTGGGTGACAGTGCGGGACCTCAGCTGGGGCATCGTCTCTCGCTCCTTCTACAGAAAAGACTGTCTCCGAGCGTACGCCCCTCGTGCCAAGATCTGGACACGCTGTCCGACAGGCGGGACGGCGCGCTCACTGCGTGGGCACATCGCAGGACCGGATCACCCGTCGCCCAAATACCTCTGGAGCGTGGGGGCCACCATCGCGATGATCTTCTCGGGGTCCGCGGACGCCAGCGGCTCCGCCTGGACGACGTACCGCAGGAGCGCGATGCCGAGCATGTGCGAGGCCGCCAGCTCGGCGCGGAAGGTCGGGTCGGGCACGTCCAGCTCCGCCGCGATCCGCTCCAGCAGCCGGCGCAGCACGAAGGTGCGCAGCGCCTTCGCCGCCGCCTCGTGCGTGAGTGCGGAGCGCAGGACCGCCAGCAGTGGCGCCCGGGACACCGGGTTCTCCCATACGCCGATGAAATACCGGGCCAGCCGCTCCCCGAGGTCCTCCGCGGGCCCGCCGAGGACCTCGGGGATGACGAGGGCGGGCTCGAAGGAGAGCTCGATGGCCGCGGCGAAGACCTCGTCCTTGGTGCCGAAGTAGTGGTGGACCAGGGCTGCGTCGACGTCCGCCGCCCTGGCGATGCCCCGGACCGACGTCCTGTCGTAGCCGCGTTCGGCGAATTCCGTGCGGGCCGCCTCCAGGATCCGGGTCCTGGCGTCGGGGCCGGTGGTGTCCGCGGTACGGGAGGGGCGGCCCCTGCGCCGTGGAGGCGGGCCGTCGGCACCGGGGGTCACGGACGGGGCGCCCGCGCCGACGACGCCAGGTGGAGCCGGGTGAAGGCGAGCGCTTCCGCGAGATCGGCCTCGCGTTCGGCCGACGACATGGCGCGGCGGGTGTTGACCTCGATGACCACATGGCCGTCGAAGCCGGTACGGGCCAGCCGCTCCAGCAGTTCCGCGCACGGCTGGTCGCCCCGGCCCGGCACCAGGTGCTCGTCCTTGTTGGAGCCCTTGCCGTCGGCGAGGTGGACATGGGCGAGCCGGTCCCCCATCCGGTCCACCATGGCCAGGCTGTCGGTGCGCGCGGTCGCGGTGTGCGAGAGGTCCACGGTGAAGTGCCGGTAGTCGTCGTTGCTGACGTCCCAGGCCGGGGCGTACGCGAGCATCTCGCGGTCCCGGTAGCGCCACGGGTACATGTTCTCCACCGCGAAGCGCACGTCGGTCTCGTCCGCCATGCGCCAGATGCCGCTGACGAAGTCGCGGGCGTAGTTGCGCTGCCACCGGAACGGCGGGTGGACGACCACCGCCGAGGCGCCGAGCTTCTCCGCGGCGGCCCTGGCCCGCTGGAGCTTCACCCACGGGTCGGTGGACCAGACCCGCTGGGTGATCAGCAGACAGGGCGCGTGCACCGCCAGGATCGGCACCTGGTGATAGTCCGACAGCCGCTTCAGCGCCTCGATGTCCTGGCTGACGGGGTCGGTCCAGACCATGACCTCGACGCCGTCGTAACCGAGGCGCGCAGCGATCTCGAAGGCCGTCGCCGTCGACTCCGGATAGACGGAAGCCGTCGACAGGGCGACCTTCGCATCCGGGACGCGCACCACTGGTTCTGCCACGTGGCCAGGGTACGGGCAGCCGTACGCGACGCCGAGGGAGCCCGGCTGAAAGTGACCAGGACCATGAACATCGGCGGCCGGGATCAGGCCAGGGCGGCCTGCTCCGCCGGCAGGTGGTCGAGACGGCGCAGGATGACCCCCTCGCGCAGCGCCCAGGGGCAGATCTCCAGCTCCTCGACCCCGAACAGGTCCATCGCACCCTCGGCGACGAGCGCCCCCGCAAGGAGCTGTGCGGCGCGCCCCTCGGTGACCCCCGGCAGGTTCCCCCGCTGCGCGACGGTCATCGCCGACAGTTTCGGCACCCACTCCTCCAGGGCCTTGCGGGTGAGGACGCGCTGCACGTACAGCCCCTCGGCGGAGCGGGCGGCACCCGCGATCCTGGCGAGCTGCCGGAACGTCTTGGAGGTCCCGACGACGCGGTCGGGCGGTCCCAGCCGGGTGAACTCGCCGACCGTACGGGCGATACCGGCCCGGACGTGGCGGCGCAGCGCCCGTACGGCCGTCGGGTCCGGCGGATCGCCCGGGAGCCAGCCGGCGGTGAGGCGGCCGGCGCCGAACGGCAGCGAGACGGCGGCGTCGGGCTCCTCGTCCATCCCGTAGCCGACCTCCAGCGAACCGCCGCCGATGTCGAGGACCAGCAGCTTGCCCGCGGACCAGCCGAACCAGCGGCGGGCGGCCAGGAAGGTCAGCCGGGCCTCCTCCTCGCCGCTGAGGACGGCGAGGGCGACACCGGTCTCGTCCCGCACCCGGGCCAGCACCTCGTCCGCGTTGCTCGCCTCCCGCACGGCGGAGGTGGCGAAGGCCAGCACGTCCTCGCAGCCCTTGTCCTCCGCCGCCTGGAGGGCGTCGGCGACCGTCGTCACGAGGCGGTTCACCCCCTCGGGGCCGATGGCGCCGTCCCGGTCGAGGAGTTCGGCAAGCCGCAATTCCGCTTTGTGCGAGTGGGCGGGCAGCGGGCGGGCACCGGGGTGCGCGTCGACCACCAGCAGATGCACCGTGTTCGACCCCACGTCGAGGACTCCGAGTCTCATACGGGAACGCTACTGCGGCTTACTCTGGGCACGTGCCAAAGACGAAAAAGGCGAAGCCGGACAAAGCCGCGAAGAATCAGCAGAAAACGAAGCAGGAGACGCAGCAGCCGGAAGCGACGGGGCCGGACGGGCCCGACGAGAAGGGCCTCGACTTCGCGCGGGCCTGGGTCGAATTCCCCGACCCCGCCGACGACGAGCAGGTCTTCCGGTGCGATCTGACCTGGCTGACGTCCAGGTGGGCCTGCATCTTCGGCAGCGGCTGCCAGGGCATCCAGGCGGGCCGCGCGGACGACGGCTGCTGCACGCTGGGCGCCCACTTCTCGGACAAGGACGACGAGAAGCGGGTGGCCGGGCACGTCGCACGGCTCACACCGGAGCTGTGGCAGTTCCACGACGTCGGCACGAAGACCGGCTGGGTCGGTGTCGACGAGGACGGTGAGCGCCAGACGCGGCGCTGGGAGGGCTCCTGCATCTTCCAGAACCGTCCCGGTTTCGCGGGCGGCATGGGCTGTTCCCTGCACATCCTCGCCCTCAAGGAGGGCAAGGAGCCGCTGGAGACCAAGCCCGACGTGTGCTGGCAGCTGCCGGTCCGCCGTACGTACGACTGGATCGAACGGCCCGACGACACGCGCGTGCTCCAGATCTCGATCGGGGAGTACGACCGCCGGGGCTGGGGCCCGGGTGGTCACGACCTGCACTGGTGGTGCACGTCGGCGACGTCCGCGCACGGGGCCGGCGACCCGGTCTACGTGTCCTACCGTCCCGAGCTCACGGAGATGATGGGCGAGGAGGCCTACGACCGGCTGGCCGAGCTGTGCGAGCAGCGGCTGGCGTCGCTGCTGCCGATGGCGCCGCATCCGGCCGATCCGGCCTGAGACCTTCCGGCTGTCGTTCTTCCCCCCGGCGGCCCGGGGCGCCGCGGACAAACGTTCCGCCTCGCTCCCGGGCCGCCGTCCGCGTCATCCGGCCGGTCCGGACGGGGAGCCCGAGCCCGTCGTCGGGCCGGAGGACGGCGCGGGCTCGCCGGACCCGCCGGCCGGTGACGGCGTGGGGCCGGGAGAGCCCGGTGTGTCCGTCGGCGGAGCGGTCGGCGTGGGCGTCGGGTCCGGTGTGCCGGCGGGGTCCGTGGGGGACGGGGTCGGATCCGTCGACGACGGTGGGGCGGACGGCGTGGGGCTCGGGGACCCGGCGGACGGATCCGGGCTTCCGGGGGGTGGGGGCACGGCGCCGTATCCGGTGACCGCGACCGCGGCCCCCGACGGGTCGAGCAGGACCCGGGCACTCCACGGGCCCCGCGGCTCGGCCCCCCTGTCCACGAACACGTAGAAGGTGACGCTCCGGCCGGCGGCGACCGTGCCGGACGTACGGCTGAGATGCAGCCACGGGGCGTCCGTCCGGGCCGACCAGGCGACCGCCTCGGTGCCGGTCGCGGTCAGGGTGATCGCCGTACGGCCTCCGGACGAGCGGGCCGAGACCGCGAGCCGGCCCACTCCGGCCGGGCTGTCGGCGGTGCTGGTGACCTCGGCCGAGACAGCCGGTGCCCCGGGGCCCTCCGTGAAACCGCCGTGTCCGTCGGGGCGGGCGTTGCCCGCGTTCTCGTAGCGGTCGTACGGATCGCCGCCGGAGCCCGCTTCCCCGTCCACGTCCGTCGCGGTGACCGAGGTGTCGCGGCCCTCGCCGGTCAGCGGCGCGCCCCGGTAGGCGGCCCACAGGGCGATCACCGGGGCGGCGACGACCGTCGCCACGACCGTCGTCGTCACGACCCGGGCGCGCAGCCGGTCCCGGCGCGCGGCGTGGTCCTTGGGGTCCAGCGGGAAGCCGGTCCGGCCGAAGCGCGGGGCACCGGACCGCGACCGCCGGGCATGGGTCAGGGCGAGGTGCACCGAGGGCCGGGGTGCCTCGACGACCGGCAGTGCGGCGACCGGGGTGACGGTGGCGCCGGGCCAGGGCCCGGCCGCACCGGCGCGCTCGGCGGCGCGGCGGCAGCCGGGGCAGTCGTCGACGTGCCGGACGAGCTCACGGCGCAGGGCCGCCGAGAGCAGCACCTGGCGGGCGCCGGCGAGCCGGGCGACGGCGGGGCAGTTCCCCGCCTCCACGACGGCGAGGGCGGCGCGGGTGCGCTCCACCTCGCAGGCCGCACCGGACAGGAGCTCCCGGGCACGGCCGGGGTCGAGGCCGAGGACGGCGGCGACGGCGCGCGGGGTGAGCCCGTGGCGCACGGCGAGCTCCAGCGCCTCGCGCTGCTCGGGGGTGGTGCCGGCGGCCTCGGGCCAGGCCAGCTGCGCGAGTTCACGCCGGCGCGCTTCGGCCGCCGGGGACTCCGTGGGACAGCCGGCGCCGGCTTCCTCCGGCGCGCCGTGGGGGCCGTGGCTCCCCCGGGTGCCGGACGCGCGGGAGCCCTCGCGCGGCGCGCCGCCACGCGGGGCGGGCGGCCGCCGGTGCGCCTGACGACGGCCCCGCCGCTGCTCGGTGAGGGCCCGTAGGCACGTCCATCTGGCCAGGGCGTACAGCCAGGATTTACGTTCCTCCTCGGCCGCGGGGCACCGGCTGTCCTGCCGTTCGGCGATCGCCAGGACCGCGCCGAGCGCCTCGGTGGCGGCCTCGTGGTCGCAGAGCACGGAGAGGCAGTAGGTGAACAGGCCGTCGAGATAGGGCTCGTAACATGCGGGGGCTCGCTGCGCCGAGGTTCGGGCCTCGCGGCGGTGCGCCCGGTATGCGCCGGTGGTGTGCGTGGGGGTCTCCAGCCTGCTGCTCGTCACGTGGCGACCGTAGGCAGGTAAGGACGGGACCCTGACAGCACTTTCCGACATTTAACCCTTACGAGTGACACTCTCACTCGAAAGGGGACAGGAATCCCGAATTCCTCCTGGATTACCGCATCGGTCACATGTTCGGCTTCTCTGCCCGCGACCAGCGTTGTCAGACCTCACCTATACGGTGACGCCATGGCTGCCCGTACGAAATCCGCGAAGGACCGCCCGTCCTACCGCTGCACCGAATGCGGCTGGACGACCGCCAAGTGGCTCGGCCGCTGCCCGGAGTGCCAGGCGTGGGGGACGGTCGAGGAGTTCGGCGGCGCCCCCGCGGTGCGTACGACGGCCGCCGGGCGGGTCTCCACCGCCGCCGTGCCGATCGGCCAGGTCGACAGCCGGCAGGCCACCGCGCGCTCGACCGGGGTCGGTGAGCTGGACCGGGTGCTCGGCGGAGGGCTCGTCCCCGGCGCCGTCGTGCTGCTCGCCGGCGAGCCGGGCGTCGGCAAGTCGACGCTGCTCCTGGACGTGGCCGCGAAGGCGGCGAGCGACGACCACCGCACCCTCTACGTCACGGCCGAGGAGTCCGCCAGCCAGGTGCGGATGCGGGCCGACCGGATCCGGGCGATCAACGACCACCTGTATCTGGCCGCCGAGACCGACCTCTCCGCGGTCCTGGGACACCTGGACGCGGTCAAGCCGTCCCTCCTCGTCCTCGACTCCGTGCAGACGGTCGCCTCGCCGGAGATCGACGGCGCGCCAGGCGGCATGGCGCAGGTCCGCGAGGTGGCGGGAGCCCTCATCAGGGCCTCCAAGGAGCGCGGCATGTCGACGCTCCTGGTGGGCCATGTGACCAAGGACGGCGCGATCGCGGGGCCACGGCTCCTGGAGCACCTCGTCGATGTGGTGCTGTCCTTCGAGGGCGACCGGCACGCGCGCCTCCGGCTCGTACGGGGCGTCAAGAACCGCTACGGCGCCACGGACGAGGTCGGCTGCTTCGAGCTGCACGACGAGGGCATCACCGGCCTCGCCGATCCCTCCGGGCTCTTCCTCACCCGCCGCGACGAGCCCGTCCCCGGCACCTGCCTGACGGTCACCCTGGAGGGCAAACGCCCCCTCGTCGCCGAGGTGCAGGCGCTGACGGTCGATTCACAGATCCCCTCGCCCCGGCGCACCACCTCGGGCCTGGAGACCTCCCGGGTCTCGATGATGCTGGCCGTTCTCGAACAGCGGGGCCGGATCAGCGCCCTCGGCAAGCGGGACATCTACAGCGCGACGGTGGGCGGCGTGAAGCTCACCGAGCCGGCCGCGGACCTCGCGATCGCCCTGGCGCTGGCCAGCGCGGCCAGCGACACACCGCTCCCGAAGAACCTGGTCGCGATCGGTGAGGTGGGCCTCGCCGGGGAGGTCAGAAGGGTGACGGGGGTCCAGCGCAGGCTGGCGGAGGCGTACCGTCTCGGGTTCAAGCACGCTCTCGTCCCGAGGGACCCGGGACAGGTCCCGGCCGGCATGAAGGTCACGGAAGTGGCCGACATGGGCGACGCCCTGAGAGTCCTCCCCCGCAGGTCTCGGCCGGAGGGACCACAGGAGGACGGCGCACGCCGGTAGACTTTGCCCTGGTCTCGCCCGCCCGTACGAACGGTATGAGGGACGCAAGGGCACCGCAAACCTGTGACCGGAGGAGTGCAGTGGCAGCCAACGACCGGGCAGCATCGCCCGGAAAGTCCGGCCAAGGCACGGGAAACGAGGCGCTGATGCGCGCCTCGTTGAGCGCGGTCGCGCCCGGAACGGCCCTCCGTGACGGCCTGGAGCGCATCCTCCGTGGCAACACCGGCGGACTGATCGTGCTGGGCATGGACAAAACCGTCGAATCCATGTGCACCGGCGGCTTCGTGCTCGACGTGGAGTTCACCTCGACGCGCCTGCGCGAACTGTGCAAGCTGGACGGCGCGATGATCCTCGACAAGGACATGACCAAGATCCTTCGGGCCGGCGTACAGCTGGTCCCGGACGCCTCCATCCCGACCGAGGAGACGGGCACCCGTCACCGCACGGCGGACCGGGTCTCCAAGGCGTGCGGCTTCCCGGTGGTGTCGGTCTCCCAGTCGATGCGCCTGATCGCGCTGTACGTGGACGGGGAGCGGCGGGTCCTGGAGGAGTCCTCCGCGATCCTGTCCCGCGCCAATCAGGCGCTCGCCACCCTGGAGCGGTACAAGCTCAGGCTGGACGAGGTCGCCGGGACGCTCTCCGCGCTGGAGATCGAGGACCTGGTGACGGTCCGGGACGTGACGGCGGTCTCGCAGCGGCTGGAGATGGTGCGGCGCATCGCGACCGAGATCGCCGAGTACGTGGTCGAGCTGGGCACCGACGGCCGCCTTCTGTCGCTCCAGCTGGACGAGTTGATCGCGGGCGTGGAGCCGGAGCGGGAGCTGGTCGTGCGCGACTACGTACCCGAGCCGACCGCGAAGCGGTCCCGTACGGTCCCTGAGGCGCTGGCCGAGCTGGACACGCTCACCCACACCGAGCTGCTCGAACTGCCCGTGGTGGCACGGGCGCTGGGCTACAGCGGGTCCCCGGAGACGCTGGACTCGGCGGTCTCCCCGCGGGGCTTCCGGCTTCTGGCGAAGGTGCCACGGCTGCCCGGGGCGATCATCGAGCGGCTGGTGGAGCACTTCGGCGGCCTGCAGAAGCTGCTCGCCGCGAGCGTGGACGACCTTCAAGCCGTGGACGGGGTCGGCGAGGCACGGGCCAGGAGCGTCCGGGAAGGGCTCTCGCGGCTGGCGGAGTCCTCGATCCTGGAACGCTACGTCTGAGGACTTTCCGCATGGTCAGCCCGGTAGGGCTCCGCCGGATCACTTCCGGTGCGGCCCTACCGCATGTCAGACCTTGGCCAGGACGACATGTCAGTCCTTGGCCAGGACGAACGAGGCGCGCTGGACGGTCTCGCCCGGCACCTCGGCCTCCAGCAGATACGTCCCCGGGGCCGCGGCCTTGACCGGCGGTGTCGCGCACCGGGGCGCGCTGCCCTTGCGGTCCCACTCCACGGTGTGGACGACCGTCGCTCCGGCGGGGACCCTCAGGAACAGGGCGCCGCTCTTCGGGCAGTCCTTGGAGGACCACACCTGCTCGTCGTCCTCACCGGCCTCGGTGATCGTGAGCACCGCGCTCTTCGGGCCGAAGTCGGCCTTGCAGTCGGCAGTCGAGGTGTTCCTGGCGGTCAGCCGGAACTCCGGCTTGTCGTCGGGTCCGTAGCTGATGTCCGTCTTCAGGCTCAACCGCAGTACGGCCGGCTCGCAGTCGGGGAGCGCCGACCCGGCCGGCACCTGCCGGCCGCCGGTACCGCCGCCGGTGCTCCCGCTCGTACCGGCCGATGCGGAGCCGCCCGCTCCAGCGGTGTCCGGTCCCGTCGCGCCGCCCGTCCCGGTGTCTCCGCCGGCCCCTTCGGACCCCGCGCCCGCACCCGTGCCGGGATCCCCCGACTCGTCGCGCCCGCCCGGGGGTTGGCCGACGACAGGGCCGGAACTCGAGGGCCCGGGAGTGATGGACGGGGCGGGGCCGGAGCCTCCGGACTTCCCGTCGTCCTGCCCGCCGCCGTTACCGCCACCCGTGGTGACGGCCCACGCGACCAGCGCCGCGAGCAGCACGATCACCAGCACCGCTACTGTTCTCCGACGCCAGTAGATGCTGGAGGGAAGCGGCCCGACCGGATTGCGCATAGAACCCACGGACCGAACTGTACGAGAGATCCACGCCAACTCCGGCCCCCAACCGCCGCTCTGATCGACAAGTTTTCCGGATCATCATCACGGAACGGTCGTTCACCGGGCACTTCCATCCGCTTTGCACCGGCTCGGGGCCCTCCAGGGCCTCGAGAAGGGTCAGAACGGGTGGCGTTATCACCCCCTGAGCCCTCAGCCGGGCCGACACCCCCGTAGCCGTGCCCGATGTCCCGCCTTCCGTGCCAGGATCGTGGGTGCGATGACTGCCACGACTTCGACACAGACGCCCCCCGCCTCCTTCCATGCCCCCGTCATCGGGTGGTTCGAGCAGCACGCCCGCGATCTGCCCTGGCGCCGCCCCGATGCGGGTGCCTGGGGTGTGATGGTGAGCGAGTTCATGCTGCAGCAGACCCCGGTGAACCGAGTCCTCCCGGTCTACGAACAGTGGATGGCCCGCTGGCCGCGCCCGGCCGACCTCGCCGCCGACGCGCCGGGCGAAGCGGTCCGCGCCTGGGGCCGGCTCGGCTACCCGCGCCGCGCGCTGCGCCTGCACGGGGCCGCGCAGGCGATAACGGAACGCCACGGCGGTGACGTGCCGAGCGAGCACGGCCAGTTGCTCGCCCTGCCCGGGATCGGGGAGTACACGGCCGCGGCCGTGGCCTCGTTCGCGTACGGGCAGCGCCATGCCGTGCTCGACACGAACGTCCGCAGGGTGTTCGCCCGGGCCGCCACCGGCATCCAGTACCCGCCGAACGCGACCACCGCGGCCGAGCGCAAGCTCGCCCGCGCGCTGCTCCCCGAGGAGGACGAGCGCGCCGCCCGCTGGGCGGCGGCCACGATGGAACTCGGCGCACTGGTGTGCACCGCGAAGAACGAGGACTGCGCACGCTGCCCGATCTCCGGACAGTGCGCCTGGCGGCTGGCCGGGAAGCCCGCGCACCAGGGCCCGCCGCGCCGTGGCCAGACCTATGCCGGTACGGACCGGCAGGTGCGGGGGCGGCTGCTCGCGGTGCTCCGCGACGCGGTCGTCCCGGTGCCGCAGTCCGCGCTGGACGCGGTGTGGGAGGAGCCCGTGCAGCGGGCGCGCGCCCTGGACGGGCTCGTCGCCGACGGGCTGGTCGAGCCGCTGGCGAACGGCCGGTACCGGCTGCCTCTGACCTGACCACGCTCCCGGGCGGACCGGGCTCGTCCAGCGGCTGCCCAGCGGCTGTTACACAACCGATGGGCAGCCGTGCGTCCGCGTACGGCTGCTCCGCACACCCTCGTGACAACGCCTCCGTAGCGTCGCTGACGTCGGCAACGGGACCACCCGGCCGACGGCGGTACACGGGGATTCACGGGGCGGAGGCGGTCGTAATGGCGCAGGGCGAGGTGCTCGGGTTCGAGGAGTACGTACGGACCAGGCAGGACGCGCTGCTGCGCAGTGCCCGCCGGCTCGTCCCCGATCCCGTGGACGCGCAGGACCTGCTGCAGACCGCCCTGGTCCGCACGTTCCGCCGCTGGGACGGCATCGCGGACAAGTCCCTCGCCGACGCCTATCTGCGCCGCGTCATGATCAACACGCGCACGGAGTGGTGGCGGGCCCGCAAGCTCGACGAGATCCCCACCGAGCAGCTCCCCGACGCGAGCGTCGACGACGGCGCCGAGCAGCGGGCCGACCGCGCCCTGCTCATGGACGTCCTCGGGGTCCTGGCTCCGAAGCAGCGCAGCGTCGTCGTGCTGCGACACTGGGAGCAGATGAGCACGGAGGAGACGGCCGCGGCACTCGGCATGTCCGCCGGTACGGTGAAGAGCACGCTGCACCGTGCCCTGGCACGACTGCGCCAGGAGCTGGAGGACCGTGCGGCCCGGAGCCGTGAGGCCGAGGAGGCTCCGGCGCGGATACCCGCGCAGCGGAACAGGCGTCATGACGAGCGGGGGCGGGAGCGGTGCGCGGTCTGACGGGCAGCAGAGGAGGCTCGACGGCCGGCCGCGGGGGACGACTCCGGGCCGGTCTGGCGGCGGGAGGCACGGCGGGAGCCGGGCTCGCCGCCTTCGGGCTGTTCTGCGCCGGCTGTTCCGCCGGAGGCACGGGTACGCGCGACGAGGGCCCGGCGGACACCCAGCAGGTCGCCCGGGCCACGCCGTCGAGCACGGCTCCCACCGGGACGGCGAAACCGGCCCCGAAGGTCGACGCCGTGATGCTCGTCAAGGGCGACCCGCACGTGAGCCGGCAGCTCAAGGCTGACCTGAAGCCCTGCACCGGTGACGAGTACCCGGTCGACACCTCGTACGGCACGCTCACCGACGGCACGGCGGCCGATGTCGTGGTCAACGTGATGACCTGCGGCGATTCGGTCGGAGTCGGCACCTACGTCTACCGGCGGCTCGCCGACGGCTCGTACGGGAACGTCTTCGCGGCCGAGGTGCCCGCGGTCTACGGCACCATCGACCGGCGCGATCTGGTGGTGACGACGCAGGTGTACGGATCGAAGGACTCGGTCGCGTACCCCTCCGGAGAGGACGTCGTCACCTACGGCTGGACCGCCGGCCGGTTCACCGAGACGGACCGGGTGCACAACGACTTCAACCGGGCCGTCGGCAGCGGGGAAGGCGCACTCCCCGCACCGCAGACGACGCAGAACTGAGGACCGCTCGCATGGCCGATACCCATGTCCTCTTCGTCGAGGACGACGACGTCATCCGCGAAGCCACCCAGCTCGCGCTGGAGCGGGTCGGCTTCACGGTCACCGCGGTGCCCGACGGCCTGCTGGGCCTGGAGGCCTTCCGGGCGGACCGTCCGGACATCGCGCTGCTGGACGTGATGGTGCCGGGCCTGGACGGGGTCAGTCTGTGCCGGCGCATCCGCGACGAGTCGACCGTGCCCGTGATCATGCTCTCCGCGCGGGCCGACGCGATCGATGTGGTGCTCGGTCTGGAGGCCGGGGCCGACGACTACGTCACCAAGCCGTTCGACGGGGCGGTGCTCGTCGCCCGCATCCGGGCCGTGCTGCGGCGTTTCGGCCACGCCGCCGGCGTGGGCGGGACACCCGACGGGGCCGGCGGGACGGCGGCCGAGGCGGGCGGCGTGCTGGTCTTCGGCGATGTGGAGATCGACACCGAGGGCATGGAGGTACGCCGAGGGGGCGCGCACGTGGGTCTGACACCGACGGAGATGCGGCTGCTGCTGGAATTCTCCTCGGCTCCCGGCACGGTGCTCTCCCGGGACAAGCTGCTGGAGCGGGTCTGGGAATACGGCTGGGGCGGGGACACCCGCGTCGTCGACGTCCATGTGCAGCGGCTGCGCACCAAGATCGGGCAGGACCGGATCGAGACGGTCCGCGGCTTCGGCTACAAGCTGCGCGCATGAGACGGCTGGTACTGCGGACCGGCGTCCGCTGGAAGATCAGCATCGCGATCGCCGCCGTCGGCGCGCTCATCGCGCTGGCCCTGAGCCTCGTCGTCCACAACGCGGCACGCGTCTCGATGCTGGAGAACGCCCGCGAGGTGCAGCTGGAGCGGCTGCTGTTCGCCCAGCGGCTGTACGAGGCGACGAGCCCACAGAAGCCGTCGCCGAAGTTCGGCGCCAAGATCAACGACCCGTCGCTGCCGGCGAGCCTGCGCGACCAGATCCGGGATCACCGGCGCGCCACCCACGTCGACGAGTACGCGGACGGGATGCCCGACGTCTGGGCGGCCGTACCGCTGGCCAACGGCGATGTCCTGTCCCTGCACACCCGCTTCGCCGACCACAGCGCCACGATCATGGGCGACCTCGACCGGGCACTGATCATCGGCTCGGTCTCGGTCGTCTTCGGCGGCTGCGCGCTGGGCGTCCTGATCGGCGGCCAGCTGTCCCGGAGACTGCGCAAGGCGGCGGCAGCGGCCGGCAAGGTCGCCCAGGGCAACACGGAGGTACGCGTACGGGAGGCCGTCGGCGGGGTCGTACGGGACGAGACCGATGAGCTGGCCCGGGCCGTGGACGCGCTCACGGACGCGCTGAACGAACGGATCGAGGCGGAGCGCCGGGTCACCGCGGACATCGCCCATGAGCTGCGCACACCCGTGACCGGGCTGCTCACCGCGGCCGAGCTGCTGCCCCCGGGCCGGCCCACGGAGCTCGTACGGGACCGGGCCCAGGCGATGCGGACCCTGGTCGAGGACGTCCTGGAGGTGGCCAGGCTGGACAGCGCCTCCGAGCGGGCCGAGCTGCAGGAGCTGCCGCTCGGCGAATTCGTCAGCCGGCGGATCAGGCTGCTGGATCCGGAGATCACGGTGCGGGTGGTGCACGAGTCCTGGGTGTCCTCGGACCCGCGGCGGCTGGAACGCATCCTGGGCAATCTGCTGGGGAACGCCGCCACGCACGGGGCCGGCCCGGTCGAGGTCACGGTCGAGGGCAGGGTGGTGCGGGTCCGCGACCACGGGCCCGGTTTCCCCGAGGCGCTGCTGCGGGAGGGACCGAGCCGTTTCCGTACTGGCAGCAGCGACAGGTCCGTGCGCGGTCACGGTCTGGGGCTGACCATCGCCGCGGGGCAGGCCCGGGTCCTGGGGGCCAGGCTGACGTTCCGCAACGCGGGGCCCTCCGGGGGCTCCGGGGGCACGGGCGGGGCGGTCGCCGTGCTGTGGCTGCCCGAGCACGCGCCGACGAACACCGGAAGCTTCCCGGTCCTGCGGCAGGCGGAAACGGGCTGACGGAGAACAGGGTGGGCCCCCTGAGGTGTCTCCGGGGCCCACCCTGTTCTCCGTCAGCTGCTCAAACGGTCTGGGACTCCTTGGCCGCCGTTGCCTTGGCGGGTCCCGTTCCGTCGCCGTCTTCGCTGTCTTCGCCGTCTTCGCCGTCCGAGGAGGCCTCCGGCTTCGCGGTGCCGCGCAGCGGGACCTCCTTGACGAAGAAGGACGCCACCAGGGCCACCACCGCGACCGAACCGCCCACCAGGAAGGCGATGTGCGTCCCCGAGGCCACGGCGTACTCGTACGCCTCACGCACGGCGTCGGGCAGCTTCGCCAGACTCGTCGCGTCCAGCTGGGCGGACGTCTCCGTCGCGGCACCGCCCCCGCGCGCCGCCATCTCGTCCTGCACCCGTCCGGTGAACAGCGCACCCATGATCGCGACTCCGAAGGAGCTGCCGAGCGTACGGAAGAGAGTGGTCGCGGACGAGGCGACACCCATGTCCTTGAGCTCGACGCTGTTCTGTGCGACGAGCATCGTGATCTGCATCAGGAAGCCCATGCCGGCCCCGAGCACCGCCATGTAGACGCTGGAGGTGAAGCGCGTGGTGCCGGTGTCCATGGTGGCGAGGAGGAACAGGCCCGCGACCATCAGGATGCTGCCCAGGATCGGGAAGATCTTGTACTTTCCGGTGCTCGTGGTGATCCGGCCCGCGACCAGCGAGACGATCATCATAGAGAGCAGCATCGGCAGCAGCAGCAGTCCGGAGTTGGTCGCGGACGCGCCCTGGACGGACTGCTGGTACAGCGGGAGGAAGAGCACCGCTCCGAACATCACGAAGCCGGTCATGAAGCCGACCACCGACATGAGACCGAAGTTGCGGTTGCGGAAGATGTGCAGCGGCATGATCGGCTCGGCGGCCCTCGTCTCGACGAAGAGGAAGCCGGCGAGGGAGGCCACGCCGAGCGCGATGAGCTCCATGATCACGGCCGAGCTCCAGGCGTACTCCGTACCGCCCCAGGTGGTGACCAGCACGATCGCCGTGATGCCCACGGTGAGGAGCGCGGCGCCCAGGTAGTCGACCTTGGCCTTCGAGCGCTCCTTGCGGGGCAGGTGCAGCACCGCGGTGACCATGGCCAGCGCGACCGCGCCCAGCGGCAGGTTGATGTAGAAGCTCCAGCGCCAGCCCAGGTGGTCGGTGATGGCTCCGCCGACGAGCGGTCCACCGATCATGGCGACCGCCATGACGCCGGCCATCATGCCCTGGTACTTACCGCGCTCACGGGGAGGCACGAGGTCACCGAGGATCGCCATGACGCCGACCATCAGGCCGCCCGCGCCGAGGCCCTGGACCGCGCGGAACCCGATCAGCTGGCTCATGTCCTGGGCCATACCGCTCAGCACCGAGCCGATCAGGAAGATCACGATGGCTGTGAGGAAGGTGCCCTTGCGTCCGTACAGGTCGCCGAGCTTGCCCCAGATGGGGGTCGAGGCCGCAGTGGCCAGGGTGTAGGCCGTCACCACCCAGGCCAGGTGTTCCATGCCACCCAGATCGCCGACGATCGTCGGCATCGCGGTGCCCACGATGAGGTTGTCGAGCATGGCCAGCAGCATCGTGATCATCAGGGCGAGAACCACCACCCTGACGCTGCGAGCTTTTGGTTCGGCCGGCCCGTCCGCCGTCGCCTTCTTGAGTTCCGCCATGTCGTGCTCCCCTGATCCCCTGATCGCCCGGTCTGCCACCACCCCGGCACTTACTTGCCGCCCGGCTAGTTGATTACACTGAGGGAAGGTAGACCCGTAACTAGCCGGGCGTCAAGTAAGTTTCTGGGAGAGTCGCATGGGCAGCACGCCGCAGCCGCGCCGGGGCAACACACGCCAGCGCATTCAGGACGTCGCCCTGAGACTCTTCGCCGAACAGGGGTACGAGAAGACCTCACTCCGCGAGATCGCCGAGCAGCTGCAGGTCACCAAAGCGGCGCTGTACTACCACTTCAAGACCAAGGAAGACATCCTCATCAGCATCTTCGAGGACCTGAACCGGCCCGTCGAGGAGCTCATCGCCTGGGGCGAGGGGCAGCCGCGCACCCTGGAGACCAAGAAGGAGATCCTGGTCCGCTACAGCGAGGCGCTCAAGGCCGCCGCACCGCTCTTCGTCTTCATGCAGGAGAACCAGGCGACGGTGCGCGACCTGAGCATCGGCCACACCATGAAACACCGGGTCATCGCCCTGGTGGACCTGATCAAGGACCCCGACGCCCCGCTCACCGACCAGGTGCGCTGCTTCACCGCGCTCTTCGCGATGCACGCCGGGATGATGGCCCTCAGAGACGCCGAAGGCGACCCCGAGGAGAAGCGCGAGGCTGCTCTCGAGGTCGCCATGGAGCTGGTGACCAGGGCCCACGACCGGGGCCCCGACGGCGCCGCGTGAGGCGGACGCCGGACACGTCAGATGTGGACGTGCACCGAGTTCAGGAACGAGACCGGGTTGATCGCCGTGCCGTAGTTCGGGCTGGTCCGGATCTCGAAGTGCAGGTGCGGGCCACTGGAGTTTCCGGTGTTGCCGGACAGGGCGATCTTCTCGCCCGTCTTCACGTGCTCACCGATCCTGACCTGGATCTTCGACAGGTGGGCGTACTGCGAGTACGTGCCGTTGCCGTGCTTGATCACGACGGCGTTGCCGTACGCGGGACCGTCGCCGCCGCCGTTGGGGCCGGCCTTGACGACCGTACCGGTGTGCGCGGCCTCGACCCTGGTGCCGACCGGAACCGCGAAGTCCTGACCGGAGTGCTTGTTGGACCAGCGGTCGCCGCCGGTGCCGTAGCTGGCACTCAGCACGTACTTGCTGACCGGGACCTCCCAGGAAGCGGCCTTCTTCTTCGCCGCCGCCTTCTTCTTGGCCGCCGCCTTCTTCTCGGCGTCGGCCTTCTCGGCCTTGTCCGCCTTCGCCTTCGCGGCGGCCTTGGTCTGTGCGGTCGCCTGCTGGGCGACGGAGTCGGCGGTGGCCGAGCCCGCGAGGGCCGAGGTGTTCGCGGTACCCGTCGTGCCGGACGCGAACGCCGCGCCCGCACCGAACACCATCGACGCACCCAGGCCGGCAGCCACGACGGCGCCACTGACGCGGGACATGGACGGGCGGGCGGACTGCTGGAACGTGACGCGCTTCGACATGCGGGGGAACCTCCGGGGTAACGGGACCCAGTGCTCGACCGGGCTTGCTCCACCTTGGTAACCCGCACCCCCCACAACACTCAAACACCCCATCTACGATCAAAAGCCGTAGCCGAGCGGGCGGGAATTCGTCGCGACCGCCGGCGCGACGGCGCCGGACGACCTTCCCGACATTTTTCGCGAAACAGGTTTAACCCCTGCTCCAGCGGCGCCCTTCCTGGACACAGGCCAGCAATCCGGCCATACCGCCTCGAACGCCGAAAGTCTCGCCGTGGGCAGGACCAAGGTCCCGGGACCGGTGACCCTGTCTCCTCCTAAGGCTCCTAGTAGGCCTCTTGGGGCCTGTGCGCCTTGTCACCGCCGGTGGGCCGGAGGTCTGTCCGTTTCGGGACCTTCGCCCCTGCGGGCCGACGGGGCCGGCGCACACCCGCTCAGCGCCCACGCCGGGGGCAGACGGCCGACGAACCGGGCAGCCGGCCGGCCATCGGAACGTACTGGAACGCGCAAGGGGCTGCCCCGGACCGAAAACCGGTCCGGGGCAGCCCCTTCGACGCGCAGGCGCTACGCGCCCTACGCTTCCTTCGACAGGTTCGGGCCGCCGCCCGCCGCCTGCTCGATCGGCGGGACGTCGGGCAGCGGCGACTTCTCCTCGCCGCGGAACGAGAACTTCTTCTCGTCCCCTTCGCCCTCGGTGCCCACGACCACGATGTGACCGGGACGCAGCTCGCCGAAGAGGATCTTCTCCGAGAGGATGTCCTCGATCTCGCGCTGGATCGTCCGGCGCAGCGGCCGGGCACCCATCACGGGGTCGTAGCCCTTCTTCGCCAGGAGCGACTTGGCCTCGGCACTGAGCTCGATGCCCATGTCGCGGTCCTTGAGACGCTCATCCACCTTGTCGACCATCAGGTCGACGATCTGAATGATGTCTTCCTCCGTGAGCTGGTGGAAGACGACCGTGTCGTCGACACGGTTGAGGAACTCGGGCCGGAAGTGCTGCTTGAGCTCTTCGTTGACCTTGACCTTCATCCGCTCGTAGTTCGTCTTGACGTCGCCCTGGGCGGCGAAGCCCAGGTTGAAGCCCTTCGAGATGTCCCGGGTCCCGAGGTTGGTCGTCATGATGATGACCGTGTTCTTGAAGTCCACGACCCGGCCCTGGGAGTCGGTCAGACGACCGTCTTCCAGAATCTGGAGCAGGGAATTGAAGATATCGGGGTGGGCCTTCTCGACCTCGTCGAAGAGGACGACGGAGAACGGCTTGCGGCGCACCTTCTCGGTGAGCTGGCCGCCCTCTTCGTAGCCCACGTAACCGGGGGGCGAACCGAAGAGACGGGAAACCGTGTGCTTCTCGCTGAACTCCGACATGTCGAGGGAGATCAGCGCGTCCTCGTCGCCGAAGAGGAATTCGGCGAGCGTCTTGGAGAGCTCCGTCTTACCGACACCGGACGGGCCGGCGAAGATGAACGAGCCACCGGGACGCTTCGGGTCCTTCAGACCGGCTCGCGTACGGCGGATCGCCTGCGAGAGGGCCTTGATGGCGTCCTTCTGGCCGATGACGCGCTTGTGGAGCTCGTCCTCCATGCGCAGCAGACGCGAGGACTCCTCCTCGGTCAGCTTGAAGACCGGGATGCCGGTGGAGGCTGCCAGGACTTCCGCGATGAGCTCGCCGTCGACCTCGGCGACGACGTCCATGTCGCCGGCCTTCCACTCCTTCTCCCGCTTGGCCTTCGCCGCCAGCAGCTGCTTCTCCTTGTCACGGAGCGAAGCCGCCTTCTCGAAGTCCTGGGAGTCGATCGCCGACTCCTTGTCGCGGCGGACGCCCGCGATCTTCTCGTCGAACTCGCGGAGGTCCGGCGGCGCGGTCATCCGGCGGATCCGCATCCGGGAGCCGGCCTCGTCGATCAGGTCGATCGCCTTGTCCGGCAGGAAGCGGTCCGAGATGTAGCGGTCGGCCAGGGTGGCGGCCTGGACCAGCGCCTCGTCCGTGATGGAGACCCTGTGGTGGGCCTCGTAACGGTCACGCAGACCCTTGAGGATCTCGATGGTGTGCGGCAGCGTCGGCTCCGCGACCTGGATGGGCTGGAAGCGGCGCTCGAGCGCGGCGTCCTTCTCCAGGTGCTTGCGGTACTCGTCGAGCGTCGTGGCACCGATGGTCTGGAGCTCGCCTCGCGCCAGCATGGGCTTGAGGATGCTCGCCGCGTCGATCGCGCCCTCGGCGGCACCCGCACCCACCAGGGTGTGGAGCTCGTCGATGAACAGGATGATGTCGCCGCGGGTGCGGATCTCCTTGAGGACCTTCTTCAGGCGCTCCTCGAAGTCACCGCGGTAGCGGGAACCGGCGACCAGCGCACCGAGGTCGAGGGTGTAGAGGTGCTTGTCCTTGAGGGTCTCGGGCACCTCGCCCTTGACGATGGCCTGGGCCAGGCCCTCGACGACCGCCGTCTTGCCGACGCCGGGCTCGCCGATGAGGACCGGGTTGTTCTTCGTACGGCGGGACAGCACCTGCATGACCCGCTCGATCTCCTTCTCGCGCCCGATGACCGGGTCGAGCTTGGACTCACGAGCGGCCTGGGTGAGATTCCGGCCGAACTGGTCGAGCACCAGGGACGTGGAGGGCGTGCCCTCGGCGGGGCCGCCTGCGGTGGCCGCCTCCTTGCCTCCCGAGTACCCGGAGAGCAGCTGGATGACCTGCTGCCGCACCCGGTTCAGGTCGGCGCCCAGCTTCACGAGGACCTGGGCTGCGACGCCCTCGCCCTCGCGGATCAGGCCGAGCAGGATGTGCTCCGTGCCGATGTAGTTGTGGCCGAGCTGAAGGGCCTCGCGGAGCGAAAGCTCCAGGACCTTCTTCGCCCGGGGAGTGAAGGGGATGTGCCCGGACGGGGCCTGCTGGCCCTGACCGATGATCTCCTCCACCTGCTGGCGGACCGCCTCGAGCGAAATCCCGAGGCTCTCCAGGGCCTTAGCGGCGACACCCTCACCCTCGTGGATCAGGCCCAGGAGGATGTGCTCGGTGCCGATGTAGTTGTGGTTGAGCATCCGGGCTTCTTCCTGAGCCAGGACGACAACCCGCCGCGCGCGGTCGGTGAACCTCTCGAACATCGTTAATCGCTCCTCAGAGCGGTCAGGCAGTAAGGGGTCGGTCCCCTCCCTGTCCTTCCGCAGCTTAGTCCCGCAAGCGGGGACCGCTCATTTCAACTGCCGACACCCGTCGATGGCCTCCTGCCCCGAACGCCGACAACTGCTCCAACCCGATGGTGCGAGACGATGTTCCCGCAGGCCAGGCAGATAGCCCTTTCGCCAGTACGCCGATGGCGAACGTGAGACGTTTTTGCCCGCGTGTCGCCCCTTCCCACTAGGGATGTCTTACCCGCACTCCCTGACAGTCCATGCGGCGCACCCCCGTTTCCTCCGCTACGGGCGAACAACTTCGCACTGCCGAGCGCTTCCGTGCGCCCCCTCGCCGGACACGCAGAGCATTCGATCATGAACAGCGCGTAACTCCGGGGCCGGTTCGGCGGTTCATCGGACATGGCTTCCCTCGTCCCGCCTCCCCGCACGTCGCCGGGATTCGACGACCGCGCGCAGTGGTACGCCCGCGAGCTCGGCTGGGCCACGGCAGGCACGTCGCCGGTGCGCCTGCTGACAGGGCTGCGCTTCGACGTTCTGGAGCTGCCCGCCGCGGCAGGTCACGCGGCGCTGAGCCGGGTCGGACACACCGGCCCGGTGGCGCTGGCGGGGCGGCGCATGCAGCTGCTGGTGGCCGCGGGCAGCGCCGACGAGCTGCCCGGCCTGCTCGACTGGCTCGAATGGGGCGGGATCGCTCTCGACCTGTCCGCCGCCGGCCCCGGCGGACACATCACGGCCCCCATGCCGCCGGGTGGCACGGCGGGATCGCCGGGGGCCGCGTTCTGGCTGCGGCCCCCCGGATCGCGCCAGGAGGTGGAACCATCGCTCCCGGCCCTCGGCGGCCTCGGGAGCAGGGGTGGGGATGCTCCCGACCTCGTACGACTCGTGGACGCGGCGGCGACGGAATGCCACCGGGCCCGGCTCGCGCATGCCAGGACGTACCTGTGGGCCCATCGGCCGACAGGTCAGCCGTTGGCCTTCTCGTAAGCCTCGCGGATCTCGGCGGGAACGCGGCCGCGGTCATTCACGTTGTGGCCGTTCTCGCGCGCCCACCTACGGATCTCGGCGGTGTCCTTGTTGCCACCGGCAACGGCGCGGCCCTTGCCACGGCCGGTCGCGGCGCGACCACCGGTGCGACGGCCGCTCTTGGCGTACGGCTCAAGAAGACCACGGAGCTTGTCCGCGTTGGACGTGGTGAGGTCGATCTCGTACGTCTTGCCATCCAGAGCGAACGTCACGGTCTCGTCCGCCTCGCCACCGTCGAGGTCATCAACAAGAAGGACCTGAACCTTCTGTGCCACCGGATTTCCTTTCATCGAAAAATGCAGTACGCGGAAAGGAAACCGCTTTTCCCCGGAAAACACAAACCCTTGGGAGAGGTTCAGGAGCGCAAGAACGCGGGAAACATGCGCGATTCGGACATAGGGTTCCGGCATCTTCCGCCGGTCACAGGTGCAGAAGCATCCGGCTGTTACCCAAGGTGTTCGGCTTCACTCGTTCGAGGCCCAGGAACTCGGCGACACCCTCGTCATAGGAACGCAGCAGCTCGCTGTAGACATCTCCGTCGACCGGCGTCTCTCCGATCTCGGTGAAGCCGTGAGCGGCGAAGAAGTCGACTTCGAACGTGAGACAGAAAACCCGGCGGACGCCGAGCCAGCGGGCGGTCTGCAAGAGCTTGTCCAGAACCTGATGACCGACCCCGGCGCCCTTGATGCCGGGGTCGACGGCGAGAGTACGGACTTCGGCCAGGTCCTCCCACATCACGTGGAGTGCGCCGCAGCCGACGACACGGGCGTCCTCGTCGCGTTCGGCGACCCAGAACTCCTGGATGTCCTCGTAAAGCGTCACCGTCGCTTTGTCGAGCAGGATGCCTTCCGAGACGTAGCCGTCGAGCAGTCCGCGGACGGACGCCACATCGCTCGTCCTGGCACGGCGGACGGTGATGGCCGGCCTATTTACCGGTGGGCCGGTATGAAGATCTGCGCGTGATCCGGTTTCCGGCCGGCTATGAGCTCCGGTTTGCGACTCGGTACGGTGCTCGGTTTGCGACTGCTCTGAGGACATCCCCCGACGCTATCGCCCACTCTCCGGCGGCGCTTCATCGGCCGTGGTCCCGTCATCGGGGCGGCTCTCGGAGGGTTCGGCGAAGGTGGGCACGACGACGCGCATCGCATCCCGGAGAGCCTCGCGCTGCTCCGCGGACATCATGCCGAAGAAGGCGACCAGCGCGGCCGCCGGGTTGTCGCTCTGCGACCAGGCCTCGTTCATCAGTGCGGCCGAGTATGCGGCGCGGGTGGAGACCGCCGTATATCGATATGCCCGGCCATCCACTTCCCGGCGTACCCAGCCCTTCTGATGGAGATTGTCCATTACCGTCATGACGGTCGTGTACGCGATGGACCGTTCCTGTTGAAGGTCCTCGAGAACTTCCCGCACGGTGACCGGGCGGTTCCATTGCCAGACCCGTGTCATCACGGTGTCTTCCAGCTCTCCCAATTGGCGCGGCACAGCGTCACCTTAGTGCTAGATGTCTGGAATGGGATAATTCCGGGACGACAAAAGGGCGCACGGCTCCGGAGAAGCCGTGCGCCCTTCGTCTCAGGTCCGGTCAGACGCCTTCGGTCCGCGGGGCCTGCTCGGCCGACGCGGCACGGGCGAGCGCCGCGTCCACCGCGGCGTCCTCCTTGGCCTTGTTCGGGCCGCCCTGGCTCTTGATGATCGTCACGACAAGGCCGATGAAGAAGACGGCCATCACCACGGGGGGAACGAGCGCGGATACGTAGTCCATGCCGTCCAGCGTAGCGAGCCCGGCATTCCGGCCGCCCCCGGGCACCCCTCCGGCACGTCGGCCCGCTCAGGACACGGCGCGTTCCTCCGGCGGAGGAACGGGTGCGGGCCGGCGGCGGGGCGGGAAGACCTCGGACGGCTTGGGCATCGGACGCTCGCCCGGAGCCGCCGGGCGGGCCGGCACCGCAGGTCCCGACGGGGTCCGGGGCCGCTCGGGCTCCTTGGCCGCCGACAGGCCCCCGGGAAGGGCCAGCAGCCGGCTGCGCGGCGCGGGCGTCGTGGCGGGCACCGCGCGACCGGCGAGGCGAGCCCGCACCGAACGCTCGGCGAGCACCTGGCAGCGCTCCAGCAGGGCCGCGGCGACCGGCCCGGCGCGCAGGGCGCGCAAGGCCGCGAGGTCGTCGGGGCGGGGGTCGTAGCCGGCCGCGAGGGCATCCTGGAGGAGCTCCAGATAGCCGCTGAGCGAGCCGGGGAGGGCATCTCGGTAGCGGGCGAGATCGGCGAGGAGGAAGGCACGCAGCCGGCCCGCCTCGCTCGCCACCTCGTCCACCGTGCCCGCGAGTCGCAGGCAGTCCTGGACATCCTCTTCCGGCAGGGGCGTGGGGTGGAGGGCGTTGGCGAGAGCACGTCGGAGCACCCGGAGCTCGTCCGCGCTGAACGCCATGCCGCCGCGTGATCCGTAGGGCGTGGGCATGACGCGATAATACGTGCTAAATGGACAAAATCCGCTTAACTACTCGCTCGGCGGCGCGGCGTCGGACACCGCACCGCCGGGTCGTTCCCGCAGGTGGTCGCGGGCGCGTCCTACATCCGGGCGATGTTGCGCTCGTACACGAGGCGCAGCCCGATGAGCGTCAGCCAGGGCTCGTGCTCGTCGATGACGGAGGACTCGCCCAACACCATCGGAGCAAGGCCACCGGTCGCGATGACGGTGACCTCGTCGGGGTCGGCCGCCAGCTCCTTCTTCATGCGCTGGACCACACCGTCGATCTGACCGGCGAAGCCGTACACGATGCCGGACTGCATGGCCTCGACGGTGTTCTTGCCGATCACGCTGCGGGGACGCGCGAGCTCGATCTTGCGGAGCTGGGCGCCCTTCACCCCGAGCGCCTCCACGGAGATCTCGATGCCCGGCGCGATCACCCCGCCCGTGTACTCGCCGCGCGCGGAGACCGCGTCGAAGGTCGTGGCCGTGCCGAGGTCGACGACGATGGCCGGGCCGCCGTAGAGCTCGACTGCGGCGACCGCGTTGATGATGCGGTCCGCGCCGACCTCCTTCGGGTTGTCCGTGAGGACCGGCACGCCCGTCTTGACGCCCGGCTCCACGAGGACCGCCGGGACATCGCCGTAGTAGCGGCGGGTGACCTCGCGGAGCTCGTGCAGCACGGCGGGGACGGTCGAGCAGATCGCGATGCCCTCGATGCCGTCGCCGAGCTCGACACCGAGCAGCGGGTGCATGCCCATCAGGCCCTGGAGCAGGACGGCGAGCTCGTCCGCCGTGCGGCGGGCGTCGGTGGAGATCCGCCAGTGCTCGACGATCTCCTCGCCGTCGAACAGGCCGAGGACGGTGTGGGAGTTGCCGACGTCGATGGTGAGCAGCATCAGGCGTCGGCCCCGTCGCGGAAGTCCAGGCCGATGTCGAGGATCGGCGAGGAGTGCGTGAGCGCGCCGACGGCCAGGTAGTCGACGCCCGCCTCGGCGTAGGCGCGGGCGGAGTCGAGGGTGAGCCGGCCCGAGGACTCCAGCACCGCCCGGCCGTCGACGAGGGCGACCGCCTCGGCGGTCCGGGCGGGGGTGAAGTTGTCCAGCAGGATCAGGTCGGCACCGGCGTCGAGCACCTCGCGTACCTGCTCGAGGGTGTCGGCCTCCACCTCGATCGCGAGCTCCGGGAACGCCTTCCTGACGCGCTGGAACGCCTCGGCGACACCGCCTGCCGCGATCACGTGGTTGTCCTTGACCAGCGCCGCGTCCACGAGCGACATGCGGTGGTTGACCCCGCCGCCGCAGCGCACCGCGTACTTCTCCAGCGCGCGCAGCCCCGGGGTGGTCTTGCGGGTGTCCCGGACCTTCGCCTTCGTGCCCTCGAGCACATCGGCCCAGGCGCGGGTCGCGGTCGCGATCCCGGAGAGCCTGCAGAGCAGGTTGAGCGCGCTGCGCTCGCCGGTGAGCAGGTCACGGGTGCGGGTCGTGACGGTGAGCAGCTTCTGGCCGGGCGCGACACGGTCGCCGTCCTCGACGTGCCGTTCGACCTCGAACTCGTCGGTGCAGACGATGGACAGGACGGCCTCGGCGACGCGCAGACCGGCGACGACGCCCGCCTCACGCGCGGTGAAGTCGCCGGTGGCGACGGAGTCCTCCGGGACGGTCGCCACGGTGGTGACGTCCTCGCCTCCGTCGAGGTCCTCCTCGATCGCGACGTGGGCGATGTCCTCGACCTGGACCGGGTCCAGTCCGGCGTCGGCCAGGAGCTGGGCCAGTGCGGGGTCGAGACCGCACTCCAGCCCGTCGGGGTCGTAGCCGTCACCGCAGCCGCAGCCGTCGCCGCAGCCGCCCCCGGACTCGGCGGGTACGCCGATGTGGATCAGCGGTACGTCCACGGGTGTGGGGCGCGGATTCTCTTCGGGCGTGCTCACGGTTACGGCTCCTCGGGGGCGTCGGCGGGGTTGGTGCGGACACTGTCGGACAGCGCGGGCAGCGCGGACAGTGCTGTGTCTGTGGGGTCCGCAGGGTCTTCCGGGCGTACGGGCGGGAACGCGGCGCTGTCCGTCGTGCGGACGACGGGCTGCCGGCCGGGGGCGATACGGAGGACGAGGTGGCGTCGCCAGGCGGCGTCGTCGCGGTCGGGCCGGTCCTCGCGCCAGTGGCAGCCGCGGGTCTCCTCGCGCTCCCGTGCTGCGGCGACCAGGACCTGCGAGACGAGCAGCAGGTTCGTGGCCTCCCACGCCTCCACCCCTGGTACGGCGTCCTTGGGGCCTTCGTCGGCGGCGGCCGCGTACCGGAGCTCCTCCAGCTCTTCTGCCGCGGTGGCGAGACTTCCGGCGGAACGGATGACCCCGGCGCCCCTGGTCATGATCCGCTGGACCGTGGTCCGGGACTCCGCGGTGAGCAGCGGGACGGTGTGGGCTCCGGCGGGGTCCGCCACGGGGGTACGCCGGGAGGCGGACCCGGAACCGGTCCGGTGGGCGGCTGCGGCCTCGGTGACGTCCGGGAGATCGGCGGTCCCGGCGATGTCCGCCGCGATGCGCTCCGCGAAGACCAGTCCCTCCAGGAGGGAGTTGGACGCCAGCCGGTTCGCGCCGTGCACGCCCGTGCAGGCGACCTCACCGCAGGCGTACAGACCGGGCACCGTCGTACGGCCCCGCAGGTCCGTACGCACGCCGCCCGAGGCGTAGTGCGCGGCGGGTGCCACCGGGATCGGCTGTGTGACGGGGTCGATGCCGTGGGCGCGACAGGCGGCGAGGATCGTCGGGAAGCGCTGCTCCCACATCGTGGCGCCGAAGTGGCGGGCGTCGAGATACATGTGCTCGGTGCCCTGGAGGTGCATCTGGCGGGTGATGGCCTTGGCGACGATGTCGCGGGGGGCCAACTCGGCCAGCTCGTGCTGCCCGAGCATGAAGCGGGTGCCTGAGCCGTCGACGAGGTGGGCGCCCTCGCCCCGTACCGCCTCGGACACCAGCGGCTGCTGGCCCTCGGATCCGGCGCCGAGAAACAGGACGGTCGGGTGGAACTGGACGAATTCGAGGTCGGAGACCTCGGCGCCCGCCCGCAGCGCGAGCGCCACCCCGTCGCCCGTCGAGACCGGCGGGTTGGTGGTGGCGGAGAAGACCTGGCCCATGCCGCCGGTGGCGAGCACCACGGCCGGGGCGTGGACGGCGCCGACGCCGTCGTGCTGGCCCTCGCCCATGACGTGCAGGGTGACGCCCTCCGTACGGCCTTCGGCGTCCGTGAGCAGGTCCAGGACCAGCGCGTTCTCGATGGTGCGCAGGGCGGCCGAGCGGACCGCCTCGACCAGGGCGCGGGAGATCTCGGCGCCCGTCGCGTCGCCCCCCGCGTGCGCGATACGGCGGCGGTGGTGGCCGCCCTCACGGGTCAGGGCGATCGCCCCGGTGTCGGTGGTGTCGAAGTGCGCGCCGGTGTCGATCAGCCGGCGTACGGCGTCGGGGCCCTCCGTGACCAGGGCGCGCACCGCCGTCTCGTCGCACAGTCCGGCCCCGGCGACCAGGGTGTCGTCGAGGTGCTGCTCGGGGGTGTCGCCCTCACCGAGCGCGGCGGCTATGCCGCCCTGCGCCCAGCGGGTGGAGCCGTCGTCGAGACGCGCCTTGGTGACGACGACGGTCGCGAGGCCCGCCGCGGCGCAGCGCAGTGCGGTGGTGAGACCGGCCACGCCGGAGCCGACCACGACGACGTCCGCGTCGATGGCCCAGCCGGGGGCGGGGGCGGCCAGCCGTATTCCGGTCACGTGAGGGCTCCGAGGGTCAGCGGGATGTTGTCGATCAGGCGGGTCGCTCCCACCCGCGCGGCGACGGTGAGGACCGCCTCGCCACTGACACGGTCGTCGGGGACCTCGGTGAAGTCCGCCGGGTCCACGAGCGCCACGTAGTCCAGGGTGAGGGGCACCGCTTCCTCCGCCGCCTCGTCCAGGACGGCCCGTGCGGCGGCCAGCACCGCGGCGGCCGTCACGGTCGGCCGGGCCAGCGCCACGGCCTGGGTGTCGGCGGCCGCGCGGGCCTCACCCAGACGGTTGAGGGCGGCGGCCCGGCCCCCGTGCTCCGGGACCGTCCGGGCACGGGCGTGCAGCGTCTGCTGGGCTACCAGCCGGTCGCGGGCGGCGAACAGGGCCCTGGGCAGGGCCAGCGCGGTCCGGCGCTCCTCGGCGGAGAGGAAGCGGTTCCGGCTGGAGAGCGCGAGGCCGTCCGGGTCGCGGACGGTCGGCACCGCGACGATGTCGATGCCGAAGTCGAGGTCACGCACCATGCGGCGGACCAGCGCCAGCTGCTGGGCGTCCTTCTGCCCGAAGAACGCCGCGTCCGGCCGGGTGAGGTGGAGGAGCTTGGCGACGACGGTGAGCATGCCGTCGAAGTGCCCGGGGCGGGAGGCGCCTTCCAGCCGTTCGCCCATGGGGCCGGCGGTGATCCTGACCTCCGGCTCACCGCCGGGGTAGACGTCGTCGGCGGAGGGGGCGAAGACCGCGTCGGCACCGGCCTCCGAGGCGACGGCGAGGTCGGCCTCCAGGGTGCGGGGGTAGCGGTCGAGGTCGGTGGCCTCGCCGAACTGGAGCGGGTTGACGAAGACGGTGACCACGACCTGGCCGTCGGGTCCCGCGGCGGCCCGTGCCGCACGGATCAGGGTGGCGTGACCGTCGTGGAGCGCGCCCATCGTCATGGCGACGGCGCGGCGCGTTCCGGGGGCCCGGCCGAAGGCGTCCAGCTCAGCGGCGGAGCGCAGCAGGGTGGCGGGTGCGGTGTTCATCGCTTCTCCCCCGGCCCGGACGCTTCCGGGCCGTGTGTTCCGTTCGTTCCGTTCGCGGCACCGCTGTCCGACAGGACGCCGAGGAGGTCCTCCGCGAATTCCGGCTTCAGCAGACCGTGGTCCAGCGCCCGGTCGGCCGTGGCACGCGCCATGGCGAGATATCCGGCCACCGTCTGCGGGGCGTGCGCACGCAGCTCGCGGATGTGCGCGGCCACCGTCCCCGCGTCGCCCCGGGCGACGGGGCCGGTCAGCGCCGCGTCACCGGAGCGCAGGGCGTTGTCGAGCGCGGCTCCGAGCAGCGGGCCGAGCATCCGGTCGGGCGCGCCGACACCCGCTTCGCGGAGCAGCTCCAGGGACTGGGCGACCAGGGTGACCAGGTGGTTCGCGCCGAGGGCGAGCGCCGCGTGGTAGAGCGGCCGGGACTCCTCGGCGATCCACTCGGGCTCGCCGCCCATCTCGATGACGAGCGCCTCGGCCGCGAGTCTGAGCTCCTCGGGGGCGGTGACTCCGAAGGAGCAGCCGGCCAGCCGCTGGACGTCGACGGCGCTGCCGGTGAAGGTCATCGCCGGATGCAGGGCGAGCGGGAGCGCTCCGGCCCGCAGGGCGGGATCGAGCACCTTCGTCCCGTACCGCCCGGAGGTGTGGACGAGCAACTGGCCCGGTCGCACGGCGCCGGTCTCGGCGAGGCCTTCGACCAGGCCGGGCAGCGCGTCGTCGGGGACCGTCAGCAGCACGAGCTCAGCGCGTGCGAGGACCTCGGCGGGGGTCACCAGGGGGACGTCGGGGAGCAGAGCGGCGGCCCGGCGCACGGATGCGTCGGAGACGCCCGACACAGCGACCGGACGGTGCCCGGCGAGTTGCAGCGAGGCGGCGAGGGCCGGGCCGACCCGGCCGGCGCCGACGACACCGACGGTGAGGCGGGCGGGGCGGTCCCTCGCGTCGAGGGCTTCCTTGGAAACTGATGCGTTCACGCGGGGGTGGCCTTCCGTTCCAGTCCGCGGGGGGTACCGGACGATTCCTCTGCATGCTACGCCAGCATTTCGCCGCACTCCCCGGCCGTCCACACCCTGTGGATAACTTTCGGCGGCGAGGCGACCCGGGGTGGGTGGTGTCAGCGGCCCGGGCGATGATCGTCCCATGGGAGACACCGACGAGCAGAAGCAGCGACGGCGCAGGCTGACCGCATGGCAGCGGTCAGGAAAGGTGCTGGCACGGATGTCGGCGGACCACACGCTGGCCGGGCGGCTGGCCGCGCTGGCCGCCGACGCCGGCACGGTCCACGACCCGGGCGAGTGGACGGACGTGTACGGCGACGGGGTGGTGGCCGAGGTCGAGCGGCGCACGGCGGACCTGCTGGGCATGGAGGCCGCGGCCTTCTTCCCGACCGGGACGATGGCGCAGCAGGTCGCACTGCGGTGCTGGGCGGGGCGTACGGGCGATCCGGTCGTGGCCCTGCATCCGCTCTCCCACCCGGAGGTGCACGAGCGCGGCGCACTCGCCTCGGTGAGCGGGCTGCGCACGGTGCATCCGACGACCGCGCCCCGTCCTGCCACGGCGGACGAGATCCGGGACTTCCCCGAGCCGTTCGGCACGCTGATGCTCGAGCTGCCGCTGCGTGACGCCGGATTCGTCCTGCCCTCCTGGGAGGAGCTGGAGGCCGTCGTGGCCGCCGCGCGGGAGCGGGACGCGGTGGTGCATCTGGACGGGGCGCGTCTCTGGGAGTGCACGTCGCACTTCGGGCGCGGTCTGCCGGAGATCGCGGCGCTCGCCGACAGTGTGTACGTGTCGTTCTACAAGTCCCTGGACGGGCTGTCCGGAGCGGTGCTCGCCGGCCCGGAGTCACTGGTCGAGGAGGCGAGGACCTGGCGCCACCGGTACGGCGGTCAGGTCTTCCAGCAGTACCCGGCGGCCCTCTCCGCCCTGCTGGGCCTGGAACGGGAACTGCCGAGACTGCCGTCGTACGTCGATCACGCGAAGGTGGTCGCCGGGGCTCTGGCGGAGGGCTTCACCGGGTCGGCGGTGCCGTGGTTCCGGGTACACCCCGAGCCGCCGCACACCCACCAGTTCCAGGTCTGGCTGCCCTACGCCGCGGACGTGCTCGACGAGGCGTCGGTGCGGCAGGCCGAGGAGACGGGCGTGGCCCTCTTCCGCCGCTGGTTCGCGGCTCCGACGGGTCCGCCCGGGCTCTCGTTCACCGAGGTCACGGTGGCGTCGCCGGGACTGGAGTGGACGGCCGGCGACGTACGGGAAGCGGTGGCCGGGTTCGTGGCGCGGCTCCAGGAGCAGGCAGCGCCTCAGGGATAGGGCGGGCGGTGGGCGGCGGTCCAGGCGCGGACACACCGGCGGATGGTGCGCAGAACCTCCCAGTCGTGTGAGCCGGGCAGCGGGGGCGGCACCTCACCGCGCTGCGCGGCTCGACAGCTGTCGAGCATGTGCTGCTGAACGATGTCCATGCATCCAGCCTGGCCCCGGCCCGGCAGGTGCGCCCGTGGATTGACGACCGCCGTCAAGTGACACCGGACCTCGCCCCGCCCCCGGCACCATGAAGGGGTGAGCGTGCACATCGACATCGCGGGCCTGCCTCCCGAGCGCGTAGTTTTCGAGACCTCCCCCCTCGCCGAGCTGGGGCTCGCCCTGCACGCGCTCTCCGGGATCGGCTGCCGGCACCGGCCTCACCCTCATCCCGACCGCCTTCGGCTGGCCGCATCTATCGGTGCTGCACGCGCCCGGCTGGCGTCCGGTGATCCACTACCCGGTGCACCGCCCCGAACTGCCCTCGCCCGCCTCCGTCGAGCTGCTCCAGCTCCGGATGGAGGCGCTGGCCCACCCCGTGCGGATGCGGATCTGCCGCAACCTGGCCCGTTCCCCGTACACCACGGGCGAACTCGCCGACTCGCACGGCATCACGCCCCCCGAGGTCTCCCGCCACCTGGCACTGCTCAAGAAGGCCGGTCTGGTCACCACCCGCCGGCGCGGGCGCTACGTCCTGCACTCACTGGACCTGACGGTCGTGGCCCGTTTGGGCAGCGACTTCCTGGAGGGCGTCCTGCGCTAACCGGGCTGTCCGGCAGAGGCTGAGCCCTGCCGACTCCCCGACCGCGCGCCACCTGAGGCACGGTCAGCCGGTCCGTACGGACGTGCTCGGCGAACTCCGGTGACCCGAGACGCTCCAGGCAGCGGTCCAGATCGAGAACCTCCCGTACGCCGTGGCGCCACGCCCAGGTCCTGGAAGTCGCCCCGCAGCCCCGGCTCCTGTGCATCTGAGGCGGCCGGCCGAGGAGCGGTCAGCCCGCCTGGCCGCCGGCCCTGACCAGCCCCGTCTCGTACGCGAGGACGACCACCTGGACGCGGTCGCGCAGGCCCAGTTTGGTGAGGATGCGGCCCACGTGGGTCTTCACGGTCGCTTCGGACAGCACCAGACGGCCCGCGATCTCGCCGTTCGACAGGCCCTGGGCGACCAGCAGCATCACTTCGCGCTCGCGCTCGGTCAGCTTCTCGACACGCTTGTGCTGCGGCTCCTTCTTTCCGCTCGGCAGCATCGGCGAGAACCGGTCGAGCAGCCTGCGGGTCGTGGACGGCGCCACGACGGCATCGCCGCTGTGCACCGAGCGGATGGCGGAGAGCAGCTCGCCCGGCGGCACGTCCTTGAGCATGAACCCGCTCGCGCCGGCCTTCAGACCGGAGAACGCGTACTCGTCCAGGTCGAACGTGGTCAGGATCAGCACCTTGGGCGGATCGGTCTGCGCGCAGATGCGCCGGGTCGCCTCGACACCGTCCAGCCGTGGCATGCGTACGTCCATCAGCACCACGTCGACGGCCGCGGACCTCAGTACCTCGATCGCCTCGGCCCCGTCGCCGGCCTCCGCGACGACCTCCATGTCCGGCTGGGCGGCGAGCACCATCCGGAAGCCGGTGCGCAGCAGCACCTGGTCGTCGACGAGCATTACGCGGATCGCCATGCGGTGGTGTCCTGTTCCTGTCGTCACTGGTTGGCCGGCTTGAGCGGAAGCAGGGCGCTGATCCGGAAGCCGCCGCCCTGGCGGGGGCCCGCGTCCAGCGTGCCGCCGACCATGCCGACCCGCTCGCGCATACCGATCATTCCCTGTCCGGCGCCGTCGGCCCCGCCGTCCGCGTAGAGCTCGTGCGGGGCGCCGCGGCCGTCGTCCTCGACCAGGAGGCCCAGCCCGTCGTCGAAGTAGACCAGCCGCACGCTCGCCCCGGCGTCCGGGCCGCCGTGCTTGCGGGTGTTGGTGAGGGCTTCCTGGACGATGCGGTAGGCGGTCAGCTCGACCCCGCTCGGCAGCGGACGCGGGGTGCCCTCGATCTTGAAGTCCACTGCGAGGCCGGTCTCCCGGACCTTGCCGACGAGCTCCTCGATCTGACCGACGTCGGGCTGGGGGACGTATTCGCCGCTCTCCTGCGCGTCGCCGGTCCTGAGCACTCCGAGCAGCCGCCGCATCTCGGCCAGCGCCTGCCGGCCGGTGCCGGAGATGGTCTCCAGCGCCTGCTTGGCCTGCTCGGGAGACGAGTCCATGACATACGCGGCGCCGTCGGCCTGGACCACCATCACCGAGACGTTGTGCGCGACGACGTCGTGCAGTTCACGGGCGATACGGGCCCGTTCGGCGGCCACGGCGACCTTCGACTGCGCCTCCCGCTCCCTCTCCAGCCGGGCGGCCCGCTCCTCCAGCTGACTGAAGTAGGCCCGCCGGGTGCGTATGGAGTCGCCGAGCACCCAGGCCAGGACGAAGGGCACGGTCATCATGACGACATAACCGGCCGTCTGCCCCCAGCCGCCCGTCGGAAGGTCGTCCGGCCAGCGCAGCCGCGAGACCGCCGCCGCGGCGAGGCTGCACCCGAGGGCGAGCCGGGACGCCCAGCGCTCCCCCACCGTGGCCACGGTGTACGTGATCACCAGCAGCGCGAAGTCCGCCACACCGGGCCGCACCCCGAACACCAGCTGGGCGAGCCCCATCAGGATCGCGAGCAGCAGCATCTTCTCCGGCGCGCGACGGCGCAGCGCGATGACGGCGGACAGTCCGACGGCGATCGGCACGGCGGCCACGCGCTCCCGGCCGCCACCGACCTGTTCGGCCACGATGGACACGCCGGAGAACCCGAGGAGGAGGACAGCCCAGAAGGTGTCGACGCCCGTCGGGTGTCTGCGGATGAAATCGTAGAAGCGCTGCACGTTACCCAGCGTAGGGACAGCTGATCGGTACCCGGGTCAGCCGGAGGGCCGATCCGGGTCCTGGGACCGTACTCCCCAAGGTGGAGACTTGCCTACGTGACGTATGACTGGTGCCGCTGGCGGGAAGCCGCCGAGACCGCTTTGTACGGGGAAGACGGGTTCTACCGGCGCCCGGAGGGCCCCGCCGGCCATTTCCGCACCTCGGTGCACGCCTCCCCGCTGTTCGCCACCGCCGTCGCCCGGCTGCTGGCCGGCACGGCACGGGAGCTGGGTACGGACTCGGTCGCCCTGGTGGATGTGGGAGCGGGCCGCGGCGAGCTGCTGACCGGGGTACTGACGGCACTGCGGGACGGAACGCTGGCCCCCGGCCTCACCGTACGGGCGTACGCCGTGGAGCTCGCCCCGCGCCCGCCCGCCCTGGACCCGGCCGTCGAGTGGTGCGCCGAACCGCCGCGGGGTGTGCGGGGGCTGCTGTTCGCCAACGAGTGGCTGGACAACGTCCCGACGGACATCGCCGAGGCCGACGCGGACGGTGTGCCCCGCTACGTCCTCGTGCGGAAGGCCGACGGCACCGAGCGGCTCGGTGATCCGGTGACCGGGGCGGACGCCCGGTGGCTGAGCCGCTGGTGGCCGCTGTCCCGGCCCGGCGACCGCGCGGAGATCGGCCGGCCCCGCGACGAGGCCTGGGCCAGGGCTGTCGCCTCACTGGCAGGCGGAACCGCGGTGGCGGTGGACTACGCGCATGTACGGGCGTCGAGGCCGCCTTTCGGGACGCTGACCGGATTCCGGGGTGGCCGCGAGGTGCCACCCGTGCCGGACGGGGGCTGCGATCTGACCTCGCACGTGGCCCTGGACGCCTGCGCGGCGGCGGGCGGCGGAGTGGCCGAGCTCCTGGACCAGCGGACGGCGCTGCGTGAACTGGGCGTGAGCGGCGAACGTCCGCCGCTGGCACGGGCGTCGGCCGATCCCGTCGGCTATGTGCGGGCGCTCGCCACGGCGGGAGAGGCGGCTGAGCTGACGGCGCGGGGCGGGCTGGGCGACTTCGGCTGGCTACGGCATCGGGTCCCGGATCGCGAGGAGGGATACTGTCCCGCATGACGGAGACGACGATCGGCATCGGCGGCGCGGCGGAGAGCACCGACATGGTGCTGAACATCGGTCCGCAGCACCCCTCCACCCACGGTGTGCTCCGGCTGCGGCTCGTCCTGGACGGCGAGCGGATCCAGGAGGCCGAACCCGTCATCGGCTACATGCACCGAGGCGCCGAGAAGCTCTTCGAGGCCAGGGACTACCGGCAGATCATCATGCTCGCCAACCGCCACGACTGGCTGTCGGCGTTCTCCAACGAGCTCGGGGTCGTCATGGCCGTCGAGCGGATGCTCGGCATGGAGGTCCCTGAGCGCGCCGTCTGGACGAGGACGCTGCTGGCGGAGCTCAACCGGGTCCTCAACCACCTGATGTTCCTCGGCTCCTACCCCCTCGAACTCGGCGGGATCACCCCCATGTTCCACGCGTTCCGGGAGCGCGAGGAACTCCAGGCCGCGATGGAGGAGGTCTCCGGCGGCCGGATGCACTACATGTTCAACAGGGTCGGCGGCCTCAAGGAGGACCTGCCCGCGGGCTGGCTCGGCCGTGCCAGGGACGCGGTGGCGTCCGTGCGCTCGCGGATGGACGTGTACGACCGGCTGGTGCTCGGCAACGAGATCTTCCGGGGCCGGACCCGCGGGGTGGGCGTGCTGTCCGCCGAGGCCGTGCACGCCTACGGGGTGTCCGGGCCGATCGCCCGGGCCTCCGGGGTCGACTTCGACCTGCGCCGCGACGAGCCGTACCTGGCGTACGGGGAGCTGCAGGACACGCTCAAGGTCGTCACCCGGACCGAGGGCGACTGTCTGGCCCGTTTCGAGTGCCTGCTGGAGCAGACGCACAACGCGCTGGACCTCGCCGACGCGTGCCTGGACCGGATGGCGGACCTGCCCCCCGGGCCGATCAACCAGCGGCTGCCCAAGGTGCTGAAGGCCCCGGAGGGCCACACCTACGCGTGGACCGAGAACCCGCTGGGCATCAACGGCTACTACCTGGTGTCCACCGGCGAGAAGACCCCGTACCGGCTGAAGCTGCGCTCCGCCTCGTTCAACAACATCCAGGCGCTCACCGAGCTGCTGCCGGGGACACTCGTGGCCGACATGGTGGCGATCCTGGGCTCGCTGTTCTTCGTCGTCGGGGACATCGACAAGTAGCCCCCGCGCGGCGGGAACCGGCCCCGTGCGGGCTACGAGGAGATCGCGCTGCGCAGCTCCACGATCTCCAGCTGCTCGGTGTCGTCGTGCGCCGTCAGGTCGATGACCTTGCCGACGGCACGGTTCCCGGCCGCGCTTGTACGGTGCGCCGCGAGTGCCTCCTCGCCCACCACGTCCGCCAGGTCCTCGTTCTGCACGGACTCGATCGCGGCGTTCGCCTTCTGCGTACCGAAGAAGTCGAAGCTTCCCTGCGGGACGAGGTGACGGCGCGCCGCGGCGTACGGGACGACGGCGGAAGCCGCGGGCACGGCACGGGGCGGACGTACAGACGCGGGCGACAACTGCGGCGCGGGGAGCGCTGCCTGAGGACGGCGGTGCTGGAGGTCACCCGCTCCGGCGACCGCCGCGTGCTTCCCCTTGGGGCCGTCGCCCTCCGTGTCCCGTTCCACGGACCGCTCGGCGGTGTCGCGCCGCCGGGCCGACCGGGCCGTGCGGCGCGCCTCCTGGAGTGCGGCGTTGCGGCTCAGGTCCTGCAGGGCCTGGGCGGCGCGCAGATAGGCACCCGGCGTCGGCGTGGACCGCGCGGGCAGCAGCTCACGCGGTGCGGACGCCTCGATGGCGAGCTGCCTGCGGCCCTCCAGGGCGCTGGCCCGCTCCGTCTCGGCGTTGGCGTACCGGCGCAGCAGCGCGGCGTGTTCGCCCCGCAGCCCGGCGAGCTCCACGCGCTTGCGGCGCAGCTTGGTCTCCAGCCGGGTGCGCAGTTCCCGTGATTCCTCGAGGTCCGCCTCGAGTTCGGCTATGCGCTCCTCGGCCTTCCACTCGTCGCTGACCCGGGCGCGGGTCAGCTCCGCGACGCGCAGCCCCGCGGCCCGGTCCCAGCCGCGCATCAGACAGGCACCGGTGACGGCGGCGGCCGCCGTCACCGCCACCAGGGCGCGCAGGGGCAGGGGTTCCGCGAGGAACCAGGCGCCGGCGGCACAGAGGACCGGCACTCCGGCCACCACGACGGGAGGCAGGATTCTGTGGAGGGGCGGCGAATGGCGGTGGCGTCCTCGTGGCATGGCTCGAAATTTACCGTGCGTGCGAGTCACTTGGGAGACCGCCCGGCAATCTGTTCCCCGCCGGTTACCTAGCAGCCTCCCAAGTGGCCTTCCAGTACGCCTGTTTACTTCTTGATCAGCCCCTTCGACCGGAGATAGTCCCCGGCGGCATCGGCGGGCTTGGCGCGCTCGGCGTCGACCTTGCGGTTCAGTTCCGCGAGGTCCTCCGTGGTGAGTACGCCGGTGAGCTCCCCGAGCGCCTCCGCGATCTCCGGCGCGCCCGCATCCTCGGCATTGAGAACCGGAAGGACGTTGTCCGCGTTCTGCAGCTTCTTGTCGTCCTCCAGGAACACCAGTCCGTAGGAGTCGAGCACCGCGTCCGTGGTGGTCGTGAGGACCAGCTGGTCCTTGCCGTCCTTGACGGCCTGCTTGGACTGCGGCGTTCCGACACCCTTGGGATCGATCCCGGTGACATCGATGCCGTACGTCTTCTTCAGTCCGGGCGCGCAGAACGGCCGCACCTCGCACTCGTCGCCCGCCGCGATCTTCACCTTGATCTTGGAACTGCCGAGATCGGAAAGTGTCCTGAGGCTGTTCTTCTCCGCGAATTCCTTCGACACCGCGAAGGCGTTCTGGTCGACGGCCTTGCCTGCCGGGAGGACCTTCAGTCCGAGCGGGGTGGCGAGCTTCTCCAGGGCGGCGACGGTGGCCGTCACGTCACCCGAGGCGACCGGCTTCGACTCCGCCTCCTTCGCTCCGTTGACCTTGGCGTTGAGGAATTCCGCGAGAGTCGCCGCGTATTCCGGGACGACGTCGATCTCGCCCTTCTCCAGCGACGGTTCGTACAGTTCGCGGTTCTTCACCGTGGTGACCGAGGTGTCGTATCCGGCGTCGCCCAGGACCTGGGCGTACAGCTCGGCGAGCACCTTGGACTCGGTGAAGCCGGCGGCACCCACGACGAGCGAGCCCTTCCCGGATCCGGCACCGGTGTCCGTCCCGGAACCGTTCTTCTGCTTCTCCAGGCTGTCGCCGCCGCAGGCGGCGAGCGACCCTGCCAGCGCGACCGCTCCGATGACCGCACCCGCTATGCGCGAGGTCCTGCTCATGTTGTTCTCCGTCCGCGAAAAATGGTGTGCACAGTCCGGGAAGTCCGCGCGTTCACACGGTCCGGCGCCGCCGCAAGGGCGACAGCAGCCGGTCCAGCGCCACGAGAACGCCCTCCACCACCAGGGCCAGGAGGGCGACCAGTACGGCGCCCGCGAAGACCTGCGCGGTGTCGTAGGTGTTGAATCCGGCGGTGATGATCCGGCCCAGGCCCCCGAGGCCGACCATCGCCGCGATCGAGGCGGTGGCGACCACCTGGACGGCGGCGGACCGGAGGCCGCTCATGATCATCGGGTAGGCCAGGGGGAGCTCGACCCGTACGAACAGCTGCGCGCCGGACATTCCCATGCCCCGCGCGGCCTCCAGCACCGACCGGTCCACCTCCGTCATCCCGACGTACGCGTTGGTCAGCAGCGGGGGCACGGCGAACAGCACCAGCGCGATGACCGTCGGCAGATAGCCGGAGTTACGCAGGGGCGTCATCATGAAGAGGGCCAGCACCGCGAACACCGGGACCGCCCGGCCCACGTTGGAGATGTTGACGGCGAGCCCGCCCCCCTTGCCCACGTGCCCGAGGTACAGCGCGACCGGCAGGGCTATGACGCAGGCCGCCGCGAGGGCTATCCCGCTGACGTACAGATGCTCGGCCAGCCGGTGCGCCGCCCCGCCGTCTCCCGACCAGTTGGCGCCGGTGGTGAGCCAGGTCCACGCCTCCCCGATGACTCCCATGGATCAGACCGCCTCCGTCTTCGCGATGCCCGCACCGGCGGAAGACCGGGCGGGCGTCCGTATCCGGGTCCAGGGCGTGAGCAGGCGCTGCACGCCGAGCAGCAGCAGATCCGCGGTTACCGCGAGCAGCACGCAGAGCACGGAGGCGGTGAGCACCTGGGCCTTGAAGAAGCTGGGCAGCGCGTCCTCGATGAGATTGCCGAGGCCGCCCTTGCCGACCAGCGAGCCGACCGTGGTCAGGGCGACCGTCGACACCGTGGCGATCCGCAGACCTGCCATCAGCGCGGGCAGCGCGAGCGGGAGTTCGACCTCCCAGAGGAGCCGGACCGGCCCGTACCCCATGCCCTTCGCGGCGTCCCTGGCATCCTGCGGGACCGCTTCCAGGCCCGCCAGGATGTTGCGTACGAGGATGGTCAGCGAATAGAGCACCAGGCCGGTGACCACGAGTGACGCGGACAGTCCGAAGAGCGGCAGCAGCAGCGAGAACATCGCCAGCGACGGCACGGTGTAGAGCACGGTGGTCAGACCCAGCACCGGACCCGCGAAACGCCGGCCCCGGCGCGCGAGCAACGCGAGCGGAAAGGCCACAGCGAGCCCTATCAGCACGGAAACCGCCGTGATCCAGATGTGCTGGACGGTCGCCTCGGTCAACTCATGGCTGCGGGAGCGCAGATACTCTCCGCAGATCCAGTCGTTCGCCACCAGGCAGTTCTGCTCGGCCATCCGCCCCCACCTCCTGTTTGCCCTCGCGATGCCGCCCCGGGTCCGGTCCTGAGTGACCCTATCCTCGACCACTGACAATCGCCGAGGCTGTCGTATTCCGGCAACATGGCCTTCACAGAACCCGCGTCACAATGGGGAATCATGATCCGTTTCGAGCACGTCACCAAGCGGTACGCGGACGGCACCACCGCCGTCGACGACCTTTCCTTCGAGGTCGCCGAGGGTGAACTGGTCACGCTCGTCGGGCCTTCCGGCTGCGGCAAGACGACCACCATGAAAATGGTGAACCGTCTGACCGAACCGACCGACGGCCGGATATTCCTCGACGGGGACGACATATCCACCATCGACCCGGTCCGGCTCCGCCGCCGTATCGGTTATGTGATCCAGCAGGTGGGTCTCTTCCCGCACAAAACGGTCCTGGAGAACACGGCGACCGTTCCCCACCTCCTCGGCTGGGGACGGGAAAAGGGCAAGAAGCGCGCCGCCGAACTGCTCGATCTCGTCGGACTGGATCCGTCCGTTTACGGCGGCCGCTATCCCGAGCAGCTTTCCGGCGGTCAGCGTCAACGGGTCGGCGTGGCACGGGCCCTGGCCGCAGATCCGCCGGTGCTGCTGATGGACGAACCTTTCGGCGCCGTCGATCCGGTCGTACGGGAAAGACTGCAGAACGAATTCCTGAAACTGCAGGCACAGGTCCGTAAGACCGTGCTCTTCGTCACCCATGACATCGAGGAAGCCGTCCGGCTCGGCGACCGGATCGCCGTGTACGGACAGGGCCGCATCGAGCAGTTCGACACCCCTGCCACAGTCCTCGGGGCCCCGGCGACGCCGTACGTCGCCGACTTCGTCGGAGCGGACCGGGGTCTGAAGCGGCTCTCGGTCACCCCCATCGAGGAGAGCGACCTGGACCAGCCGCCGGTCGTCCACCTCGACGATCCGCTGTCGGCGGCGACCGAGCGGCTGCGGGCCGACGGCGCGCGCTGGGCGGTCGTCCTCGACGGGCAGGACAATCTGCACGGCTGGATCCCGGCGGGCGACGCGGCGACGCCGGCCAAGGGCACGGTCCGTGAGCACGCCCGCCGTATGGAGGCGTGGCTGCCGCTCGGCGCGCCGCTCAAGCAGGCCTTCGCCACGATGCTGCAGCACGACGCGGGCTGGATCGCCGTCATCGACGAGGAGAGCGCCGGCCGCTTCCTGGGCGTCCTCACCCCGGCCCGCCTCCACGAGGCCCTGCGCCGCTCGATCGACGCGGACGCACAGGACCTGCCCCGCGCCGCGGTCGCCGTGGAGACCGTGGCGGGCGCCGGCTCCCCCTGAGCGGGGCCTTCGCCACGCTCGGCGCTGTGTACGGCCCGACCGCCCCCTTCGCCGACACGGCCTAGGCTGGTCGCATGAGTACGTTGCGAGGGCGGGGAACGGTCCGGGGTCTGCCGGAGTGGGACCGCTGCGCGGTCATGGGAGTCGTCAATGTGACGCCCGACTCCTTCTCCGACGGCGGCCACTGGTTCGACACCACTGCGGCGATCAAGCACGGCCTCGAACTTGTGGCCGAAGGTGCGGATCTGATCGATGTGGGGGGTGAGTCGACCCGCCCTGGCGCGAGCAGGGTGGACGAGGCCGAGGAACTGCGCCGGGTGATCCCCGTGGTGCGGGGACTGGCCTCCGAGGGCGTCACCATCTCCGTGGACACCATGCGGGCCAGCGTCGCCGAGCAGTCCGTCGCGGCCGGTGCGGCCCTGGTCAACGACGTGAGCGGTGGCCTCGCGGACCCGGGCATGATCCCGGTCGTCGCAGCCGCCGGGGTTCCGTTCGTCGTCATGCACTGGCGCGGTTTCAGCGAGTCGATGAACAGTCGCGCGGTGTACGGAGACGTCGTCGGCGAGGTCGTCGCGGAGCTGCGCGAGCGTATGGAGGCGGTGATCGAGGGCGGCGTCGCCCCGGAGAAGCTGGTCATCGACCCGGGACTCGGCTTCGCCAAGGACGCGGCCCAGGACCTCGCGCTGATCGCGCACCTCGGCCGGCTCCGGGACCTGGGCAGGCCACTGCTCGTCGCCGCGTCCCGCAAGCGGTTCCTCGGCCGGGTCCTGGCGGGCGAGAACGCCGCCCCGCCGCCCGCCCGCGAGCGGGACGCGGCGACGGCCGCGATCTCCGCCCTCTCGGCTGACGCGGGCGCCTGGGCGGTCCGGGTGCACGCGGTACGGGCCACGGCGGACGCGGTGCGGGTCGCCCGCGCCGTCGAGGGAGCCGCGTGAGCGCCGCGCACGACGAGCACGAGGAGGCCGCTGCCGACATCGCGGCGGTCGAGCAGGCCAACACCGCCTTCTACGAGGCGATGGAACGTGGCGATTTCGACGCTCTCTCCGGTCTGTGGCTGCCCGGGGAGGACCTCACCGTCTCCTGCGTCCACCCGGGCTGGCCGGTGCTCACGGGACGCGGCGAGGTGCTGCGGAGCTACGCGCTGATCATGGCGAACACCGAGTACATCCAGTTCTTCCTGACCGATGTCGGGGTGTCCATGACGGGCGACACCGCTCTGGTGACCTGTACGGAGAACATCCTCAGCGGCGGCCCCGCGGAGGAGGGCGACGCGCTGGGTCCGCTCGTCGGGCAGCTCGTCGTCGCCACGAATGTGTTCCGGCGCACACCGGAGGGCTGGAAGCTCTGGTCCCACCACGGCTCCCCCGTACTGGCCGAAACCGGTGAGGAAGAGGACGAAGAGCCGACCGCCTGAGCGAGCGGAGCGGGTCGGAGGGATTGGGCCCTCTGATCACGGGGTATACGCGGCTATCAACCCCCCTGCCGGGCCGGTCCGCGCCCCTGCGGGCGGTCGCTGTCGGTGCTCACGGGTAGATTCGGAAGATGGCACTCCACCGCCCGCACGCGGCCGGGTGCCTCCAGAGACGACGAACAGCAGGAGTGATTCGCGTGGATCGTGTCGCGCTGCGCGGCCTCAAGGCCCGTGGGCACCACGGTGTCTTCCCCAAGGAACGCGAAGAGGGCCAGACCTTCATCGTGGACCTGGTGCTCGGCCTCGACACCCGCCCCGCCGCAGCCGCCGACGACCTGTCGAAGACCGTTCACTACGGCGTGGTCGCGGAAGAGGTCGTCGATGTCGTCAGGGGTGAGCCGGTCGATCTGATCGAGACCCTCGCGGAACGCATCGCGCAGCAGTGCCTCAAGCACGAAGGGGTCGAGGAGGTCGAGGTCGTCGTCCACAAGCCGGATGCCCCGATCACCGTCCCCTTCGACGACGTGACCATCACCATCATCCGGAGCCGAGCATGACTGCATTTTCCACCGAGGGGCAGAGCGACCCGACCGTACAGCCGGTTCCCGCCGCCGTGGTCGAGCAGGTCGACGCGGCAGACGTCACCCTCTCCAACCCCAAACGGGCCGTGATCTCCCTCGGCTCCAACCTCGGCAACCGGCTGGAGACGCTCCAGGGCGCCATCGACGCCCTGGAGGACACGCCCGGCCTCCGGGTCAAAGCGGTCTCCCCGGTCTACGAGACGGAGCCCTGGGGCATCGATCCCGGCTCCCAGCCGTCGTATTTCAACGCGGTGATCGTCGTGAGGACGACCCTGCCCCCCTCGTCCCTGCTGGAGCGCGGCCAGGCCATCGAGGAGGCCTTCGACCGGGTCCGCGACGAGCGCTGGGGGCCCCGCACCATCGACGTCGACATCGTGTCGTACGCCGACGTGGTCTCCGACGACCCGCTGCTGACCCTTCCGCACCCGCGCGCCCGCGAGCGCGCCTTCGTCCTCGCCCCCTGGCACGACGTGGAACCGGAGGCCCAGCTGCCCGGCGCCGGCCCCGTGGCCGGTCTGCTGGCCGGTGTCGGTCGCGACGGAGTACTCCCCCGGCCCGACCTGGAACTCCGTCTGCCCGAGTAGTCGTTAGGCTCAAGGACGACCGCCTGCGGGCGACGACACGGGCAACGGCGACGAAGGGCGGCACTCTCGGTGAATCAACTACGGCTCGGGCTCCTGGCCGGCCTCTTCGCCGGAGCCGGCGTGCTGTCCTGGGGCGGAGCCCGCCTCTGGGACTCCCTGGGGACACTGCCGAGCGTGCCGCTCGCCGCCCCCGTCGTGCTGGCCGTGATCGCCGTCGTCCTGCTGGCCACCGCCCTGTCGATCCGGGCACGGCTGCGTGCCCAGCGGGAGCGGCGTCCGGGGGCGAAGGGCGTGGAGCCGATGATGGCGGCGCGCGCCGTGGTCTTCGGCCAGGCCAGTGCGCTCGTAGCCGCCCTGGTAGCGGGGATGTACGGCGGCACGGGCGCCTTCCTGCTCGGCTCCCTCGACGTCCCGCCCCGACGGGATCAGGCCATCTACGCCGGCTTCGCCGTCCTGGCCGGCATCGCCGTCGTCGCGGCCGCCGTCTTCCTGGAGCGTGTCTGCAAGCTGCCGGACGACAGGGACGACGAGAGGAACACGGCCCAGGCCGCCTGAGGGCCGTGGGCCGTGGGCCGTGGGCCGTCGCCAAGGGTCTGACCGGCCGGCCCTACCCGGACACCGGGTTCTCGATCAGGGTGACCCGGTTGCCGTCGGGGTCGTGGACGGCGGCGAACCGCACACCACGCGAACCGGGCCGGGTCTCACCCGCCTCGATTCCCCGGTCCGCGTCCGCGAGGTCCGCGAGGTCCGCGAGGTCCGCGAGGTCCGCGAGCGCCTGGTCCAGATCGTCGACCAGAAGCCGCTCGTACCACTCCACCGCCGGAGCGATGGCCGTCACGGGCGCCACGGCGAGCACACGGGTGAACGGCATCGGTACTCCTCTCCCGGTGGATCCAGCCGTACGGCCGCTTCCACCAGGGTGGACTCCCCCGGCCACACGAACTCATCGCCGCCGCGCCGTACCACCCGGACCCAGCCTTCTCGGCCCGTCCCCGTTCCTTCTCAGCGCGCCATGATGAGGCTCATCGCCTCCGCGCGCGTGGCCGGATCGCGCAGCTGCCCGCGGACCGCGGACGTGATCGTCTTGGCCCCGGGCTTACGGATGCCCCGCATCGACATGCACATGTGCTCGCACTCGACGACGACGATGGCCCCACGCGGCTCCAGGATCGCCATCAGGGAGTCGGCGATCTGCGTGGTGAGTCGCTCCTGGACCTGCGGCCTGCGGGCGTAGACGTCGACCAGCCGGGCCAGCTTCGACAGCCCCGTGATCTTGCCGCTCGTCGCCGGGATGTAGCCGACGTGCGCGACACCGTGGAACGGGACCAGGTGGTGCTCGCAGGTGCTGAACACCTCGATGTCCTTGACCAGCACCATCTCGTCGTGGCCGAGGTCGAACGTCGTCGTCAGAACGTCCTCGGGCTCCTGGTGGAGTCCCGCGAATATCTCCTTGTACGAACGAGCCACACGGCCCGGGGTCTCGAGCAGACCTTCACGGTCCGGGTCCTCCCCGACCGCGATGAGGAGCTCCCGTACGGCGGCCTCGGCCCGCTTCTCGTCGAATACGCCGATCGAACCCTGCCCGTCCAGCGTCACCGGGTCGGTCATCTGTGCCTCGTTCCTCTGTGCAGTCACACGCGCAGGCCCGCCCGGACCTCACAAGAAGCGGCAGGCATGGCGCGGGCATACGAAAAAGCCGCGCCCCCACAGGCTAGAACCTGGGGGGCGCGGCATCCATTCCGGGCCTGGTGGAGGCCCCGTGACAGGGGACACACCAGGTCGGGCAGGGGCTAACTCTCGGGGCGGTCCTCCGGGAGGGCCTCCGTGGAGGTGCCGGTGTTCTTCGACGTGATGTCCGTCGGGGCGATCTCCGGGGTGGCCGAACCATTGGCAGTGCCGTTGGTCAGAGCCAGCTCCTTGGGAGAGAGCACGGGCGGACGCGTCGACGGGGTACGCCGGGCGGAACCGGTCCACGCCGGGCGAGCCGGGCGCTTCACGATCGGGGCGAAGATCTCGGCGATCTGCTCCTTGCCGAGCGTCTCCTTCTCGAGGAGCTCCAGGACCAGGGCGTCGAGGATGTCGCGGTTCTCGACGAGGATTTCCCACGCGTCGTTGTGCGCGGTCTCGATGAGCTTCTTGACCTCTTCGTCGACGAGCGCCGCGACCTCTTCCGAGTAGTCGCGCTGGTGGCCCATCTCCCGGCCCACGAACGGCTCGGTGTTGTCTCCACCGAACTTGATCGCACCGAGGCGCTCGGTCATGCCGTACTGCGTGACCATCGCGCGGGCCGTGGCAGTGGCCTTCTCGATGTCGTTCGCGGCACCGGTCGTCGGGTCGTGGAAGACCAGCTCCTCGGCCGCGCGCCCGCCCAGCATGTACGCCAGCTGGTCGAGCATCTCGTTGCGCGTCGTGGAGTACTTGTCCTCTTCCGGGAGCACCATCGTGTAACCGAGGGCACGGCCGCGGGAGAGGATCGTGATCTTGTGGACCGGGTCCGACTGGGGTGAGGCCGCCGCGACCAGGGCGTGTCCGCCCTCGTGGTACGCGGTGATCTTCTTTTCCTTCTCGGACATGATCCGGGTCCGCTTCTGCGGGCCCGCCACGACGCGGTCGATGGCCTCGTCGAGCATGTAGTTGTCGATCAACTTCTTGTTGCTGCGCGCCGTGAGGAGCGCCGCTTCGTTCAGCACGTTCGACAGGTCGGCACCGGTGAAGCCGGGCGTACGACGGGCGACCGCGTTGAGGTCGACGTCCTCCGCGACCGGCTTGCCCTTCTGGTGCACCTTGAGGATCTCGAGACGGCCCTGCATGTCCGGCCGGTCGACCGCGATCTGCCGGTCGAAGCGCCCCGGACGCAGCAGCGCCGGGTCCAGGATGTCCGGCCGGTTCGTGGCGGCGATCAGGATGACGCCGCCCTTCACGTCGAAGCCGTCCATCTCGACGAGCAGCTGGTTGAGCGTCTGCTCGCGCTCGTCGTGACCGCCGCCCATGCCGGCACCACGGTGCCGTCCGACGGCGTCGATCTCGTCGACGAAGACGATCGCCGGAGCGTTCGCCTTGGCCTGCTCGAAGAGGTCACGGACACGGGAGGCACCGACACCGACGAACATCTCGACGAAGTCGGAACCGGAGATCGAGTAGAACGGGACGCCCGCTTCGCCGGCGACGGCGCGAGCGAGCAGCGTCTTACCCGTACCGGGCGGCCCGTACAGCAGGACGCCCTTGGGGATCTTGGCGCCGACGGCCTGGAACTTCGCCGGCTCCTGGAGGAATTCCTTGATCTCGTACAGTTCCTCGACGGCCTCGTCCGACCCCGCCACGTCGGCGAACGTCGTCTTCGGCGTGTCCTTGGTGATCAGCTTGGCCTTGGACTTGCCGAACTGCATGACCTTGGAGCCGCCGCCCTGCATCTGATTCATCAGAAACAGGAACACGACCACGATCAGGACGAAGGGCAGCAGGGAGAGAAGGATCGAGACGAACGGGGACTGCTTCGACGGCGAGACGGTGTAACCCTTCTCGATGTCACCGCTCTCGAACTTCTTCTGCAGCGTGTCGGCAAGCTCGACACCCTGGTTGCCGATGTAGCTCGCCTGGAACTTGCTGCCGGACTCGCCTTCGAGCTTCTGCTTGTCCTTCAGCTCGATCTTCAGGATCTGTTCGTCACCGGTGGTCAGCTTGGCCTGTTCCACCTGGTTCTTGCTGATCGCCTGGATCACCTTGCCGGTGTCCACCGTCTTGTAGCCGCCGGACGAGCCGACGACCTGCATCAACACGACCACGGCGAGGACGGCCAGCACGATCCACATGACCGGCCCACGGAAGTATCGCTTCACGTCCATCCATACGGAGCGAAGTCGCCCCGTCCCTCCTGCCCGTAGGTAAATGCTGCTGTGAGAAAAGACTGTTCTTCGGACGGTACCCCAGCATTGTCACCCGTGACCGCAGGGGAGGCCTGACAAACCCGTCTTCGAAGGCTCCAACGGCCCGAACGCCGCGAGGGTTCCCGGGAGTCCGGCCGGGTTCGGCCGGGTGCCGCCGGGGCGGCCGCCTCAGCCTCCGTAGACGTGGGGGGCGAGGGTACCGACGAAGGGGAGGTTGCGGTACTTCTCCGCGTAGTCCAGTCCGTAGCCGACGACGAACTCGTTGGGGATGTCGAAGCCGACCCACTTCACGTCGATCGCGACCTTCGCGGCGTCCGGCTTGCGGAGCAGCGTGCAGACCTCCAGGCTCGCGGGCTCCCGCGAACCGAGGTTGGTCAGCAGCCAGGACAGCGTGAGACCGGAGTCGATGATGTCCTCGACGATCAGGACGTGCTTGCCCTTGATGTCGGTGTCGAGGTCCTTGAGGATCCGGACGACTCCCGAGGACTGGGTCCCCGCGCCGTACGAGGACACGGCCATCCAGTCCATGGTGACGGGGGTGGACAGCGCACGGGCCAGGTCCGCCATGACCATCACCGCGCCCTTGAGCACGCCGACGATGAGCAGGTCCTTGCCCGCGTACTCCGCGTCGATCTTCGCTGCCAGCTCGACGAGCTTCGCGTCGATCTCTTCCTTGGTGAGGAGCACCGACTGAAGGTCGGTGCCCATGTCCTTCTCGTTCACCCGCGTCTCTTTCTCTGCCCTGCCGGACCCGGAACTGTTCCCCGGGCCGGACCGGCGTTTCGCCTGCACTTCAGCCGCTTGCGCTTCAGCTCTGCCGAATCACCAGTCTGCCACCCTGCCGCCGCACCTCGACGCGGCCGGGCAGGTTGATGGCGCCCTGGCCGTGCCAGCCGGTGATGAGCCGGTCGACTTCCTCGACATGGCGGGCGAAGAGCGAACCCGCGGGGGATCCGGCGTCGATCACGGCCCGGCGCAGCACCCGGCGGCGTACCGCCGGCGGCAGGACGCAGAGCTTGGCGCACTCCAGCCGTCCGGCGTCGTCACGGACCGACCGGGCGGCCTCGGTGGCCCAGGTGTCGAGGGCGTCGGCATCGTCGCGGGAGAGCTGTGCCGTCCGGGCGAGGGCTTCCACCACACCCTTGCCCAGCGCCTTCTCCAGGGCGGGCAGACCCTCGTGGCGCAGCCGGGAGCGGGTGTAGGCCGGGTCGATGTTGTGCGGGTCGTCCCAGACGGGGATCGACTGCACGAGGCAGGCCTTGCGGGCGGTCTGGCGGTCGAGCTGGAGGAACGGGCGGCGGTAGCGGCCGGCCGGGCCGGAGGCCGCGGCCATCCCGGAGAGCGAGCGGATACCCGAACCCCGGGCGAGGCCCAGCAGGACGGTCTCGGCCTGGTCGTCGCGGGTGTGGCCGAGGAGCACGGCGGCGGCGCCGTGGCGCTCCGCCGCGGCGTCCAGGGCGGCGTAGCGGGCGTCACGGGCTGCGGCCTCGGGCCCGCCGTCACGGCCGACCCGCACGGCGACGGCCTCGACCGGGTCGAGCTCCATCCCGGCGAGGCGGGAGACGACCTCGTCGGCGCGGAGCCCGGAGCCGGGCTGAAGATTGTGGTCGACGGTGATGCCGCCCGCGCGGACGGGGAGCTTGCGGGACTCGAAGGCGAGGGCGGAGGCGAGAGCCATCGAGTCGGCGCCCCCGGAGCACGCGACCAGCACCAGCGGGGTTTCGGGCCGTTCGGGAAGCGCGGCGCGCCGCCCACCCGCCCCGGCTTCGGCGAACTCGGCGTGTCCGGCCTGTTCGGTGTGACGGTTGTATTCGGCGACGACGTCGTGGAGTACGCGGCGGACCGCCAGGCGTATCGCCGCGACCGCAGGATGGGGACCCATGTCCGGTGCCCTTCGGGTGGAGTTCTGGGGGGGGGTGCCTCGGAGTGCGCGGGACGGAGACCCGTCACTCAGAGTGCGTTGATGGTGACAGAACCAAGCTGTTCATCGAGCATTGCACGCCTACCCATGCCCCTATGGTCCCTCGGATGGGTGATTGGAGAGGCAATCTCCTGCCGCCGGACCGTCCGAGATCACGAATCTGCCTTACGGTGCACCCGCGCCACCCAGTCCGCCGGTGCGGCGATCTCGGCTTTGGTGGGAAGGGTGTTGGGCGAGGTCCACACCCGGTTGAAGCCGTCCATACCGACCTCGTCCACCACGGCCCGGACGAACTTCTCACCGTCGCGGTACTGCCGCAGCTTCGCGTCGAGGCCCAGGAGCTTGCGCAGCGCGAGGTCCAGCCGGCTCGCGCCGCGGGCCCTGCGCTGCTGGAACTTCTCCCGGATCTCGGCGACGGACGCCACCACGTCGGGGCCCACCCCGTCCATCACGAAGTCCGCGTGCCCTTCGAGCAGGGACATCACGGCGGTGAGGCGGCTCAGGATCTCGCGCTGGGCGGGCGTCTGGACGATCTCGACGAGACTGCGCCCACCGCCGTCACCCTCCTCCCCCTGTTCGCCCTCGGGGCGGCTTCCTCCGGAGAAGGCCTGTGCAGCCTCGCGCAGGCGTTCGAGAACGGTCATCGGGTCGACGTCGGTCTCGTCGAGGAACGACTGGATCTCACCCTGCAGATGGTCGCGGAGCCAGGGCACGCCGGTGAACTGGGTGCGGTGCGTCTCCTCGTGGAGGGCCACCCAGAGCCTGAAGTCGTGCGGGTCGACCTCGAGTTCGCGTTCGACATGGACGATGTTGGGCGCGACCAGGAGGAGCCTGCCACCCCCCTTGGAGGACGCGGGAAGCTCCCGGGTGGCCGGGGCAAAGGTCTCGTACTGCCCGAGGACCCGGGAGGCCAGGAAGGAGAACAGCATGCCCAGTTCGACGCCGGTCACCTTGCCGCCGACCGCGCCGAGCACGGCATTGCCCGGGCCGCCGCCCCGGCGGTCCTGCATCTTCCCGAGCAGCGGACGCAGCAGCTCCCGGAAGCCCGCGACATTGGCCCTGATCCAGCCGGCCCGGTCGACGACCAGGACCGGAGTGTCCTCGGGTTCGTGCCCGTCCGGAATCATCCGGGTGAACGAACGGACGTGCTCCTCCGAGGCCTTGGCATGCCGACGGAGCTCCGCGACGACGGCGCGGGCCTCCTCGCGGCTGATCTCGGGACCCGGCCGCACGAACCGGGTCGCTGTCGCGACCGCGAGATTCCAGTCGACCATCTCGGCACCACCGATGCTCGTCATGCGTCAACCGTACGTGAGGTGGCCGCTCCGTGGTGGGGTGTCAGCCGCTCACCGGGTGCCGTCGACGAGGGTGGTGGCCAGGGTGTCGAGTGAGGCCTCCGCCTCGTCCGGGGATGTGGTGCCCGAGGCCAGGAAGGCGAAGGCGAGCAGCCGGCCCCGTGCGTCGACCGCGGTTCCGGCGAGGCTGTTCACCCCGGTGAGGGTGCCCGTCTTGGCCCTGATCAGGCCGGTCGCCGGAGACGTCGCGGTGTAACGGTCGCCGAGCGTGCCGCTGAATCCGGCGACCGGGAGTCCGGTGAGGACGGGACGGAGCTCGGGGTGGTCCGGTCCGGCGGCGAGCGCGAGCAACTGGGCCAGGAGTCCTGCCGTCACCTTGTCCGCGCGGTCGAGGCCGCTGCCGTCGGCCAGGCGGGCGCCGGCCAGCGGCAGGCCGAGCGCCTTCAGCCTGGCGGTCACGGCCCGGCGGCTCCCGGCGAAGGAGGCGGGCTCCCCCGCCTTCAGCGCGGTCTGCCGGGCCAGGGCCTCCGCGATGTCGTTGTCGCTGTTGGTCAGGGCCCGTTCGACCAGGGCGGAGAGCGGCTTCGACAGGTGTGCCGCCACCGTCCTGGACCCGGCCGGTGCCCGCCCGGACGTGGGAACGGCCCGGGTGGCGACACCCGCGTCGTCGAGGAGGTCCGCGAAGGTACGCGCGGCGTCGCCCGCGGGGTCGCCGGTACGGGGGGCGGGCCCCCGGTCGCTCCCGTCGAGGCGGCCCTCGTCGACCATGAGCGCGCTGACGGGCGCGATGTTCTCGTTGGGGCCGATGGGGTGAAGCGCCGGACCGGAGTAGCGCGAGGTGTCGTACGCCAGCCGCACGGCCCCGGTGCCGCCGTCGCGCAGGGAGCGCGCCGTGTCGGTGGCCAGGGCGCGCAGGGCCGCCTTGTCCAGGGTGGGATCGCCGCCGCCTACGAGGGTGAGCGTCCGGGAGTCCGGGGACAGCGTGACCCTCGTCGCGATGCGGTGGGCGGGGCCCAGCGCGGAGAGCGCGGCGGCGGCCGTGGCGATCTTCACGGTGGACGCGGGGGTCATGGGGGCCGCCGCGCCCCGCGCGTACAACTGCTTGCCGGTGGCCGTGTCGACGACCACGGCGGTGCGTACGGGGCCGAGCGCGGGCGCGTCCAGCAGGGGTTCGAGGGCGGTCTCCAGGCCGCTCGCGCCCGCCGGGGCCGTGCGGCCGGCCGTGGCGCCGAGGGCACTCAGGACGGCGGGCGCGCTGGGGGCGGGCTCCGGACCGTCGGGCGCGGTCCCTTCGTGATGTGCGCCACCTGCGCGCTGCTGGACGGCCACCCGGTCCCGCTCGGCCTTACGCTGACCGGAGTCCCAGGGACCGGCGGCCAGGACGGCACCGGCGGCGACCACCAGGCCGAGCACCGCGGAGCCTGCGACGAGCCGGAGGTCGTCCCGGCCGTTCCCGCGCTTCAGGTACTTCGGGGCTTTCCACCCGCCCCACCTGTTCAACGGTTCGTCCGTCGGTCTCTCCACCGGCTCGGCCACCGTTGACCAGCCCCTTTCGCGAGCACTCATCTGCGTGAGGGACACTTAACCACCAGTCGTATGTGTTGATCATGGAGGAGCCACCCGTGGAGTTCGACGTCACCATCGAGATCCCGAAGGGTTCGCGGAACAAGTACGAGGTGGACCACGAGACCGGTCGGATCCGCCTGGACCGTCGACTCTTCACCTCGACCAGCTACCCGGCCGACTACGGTTTTGTAGAGAACACCCTCGGCGAGGACGGCGACCCGCTGGACGCGCTGGTCATCCTGGACGAGCCGACCTTCCCCGGCTGCCTCATCAAGTGCCGCGCCATCGGCATGTTCCGTATGACGGACGAGGCCGGCGGCGACGACAAGCTGCTGTGCGTCCCGGCCTCCGACCCCCGGGTGGAGCACCTGCGCGACATCCACCACGTGTCGGAGTTCGACCGCCTGGAGATCCAGCACTTCTTCGAGGTCTACAAGGACCTGGAGCCCGGCAAGTCCGTCGAGGGCGCCGACTGGGTCGGCCGTGCCGAGGCCGAGGCCGAGATCGAGGCCTCCTACAAGCGCCTCGAGGCTCAGGGCGGCAAGCACTGACGTAACCCCTCCGGCTTCCGCTTACGGCGGGACTGCGCGGATCGCGGCGCATGGGGCCGACCGGCCCTGCTGACCGTACGAACAACGGGCGGCGTACCTTCACCGGTGCGCCGCCCGTTGCGTGTGGCGGCCCATGTCCGTGCCCATACTGGGCAGAAGCGCTCCCGTGACGAGCGGTCGAGGAGGAACGAGGTCGAGTGGTGGCGGAACAGGGCGGTCCCGAGGACCAGAAGCCCCAGTCCGACGAGGCACGCAGCGCCTTCGTCCCACCCGCCGGTGTGGAGCAGCCGACGGCTCCGTCCGAGGACGACCATCCGACGTCGGAATTCGCCCTTCCGGCCGGTCTGCACACCGACCCGACGGCGCCGACAGGCTCCGGTGCCGGTTCCGCTTCCGCTTCCGGTCCGGGATCCGACGCGATCGCCTCCGCCTTCGTCCCGCCGAGCGGGTACAACGCCCAGCAGCATCCACCCGCGTTCACTCCCGCGCACGGCATCCCGATGGTCCGGCTGACCAAGGAAGCCCCCTGGCAGGACCGGATGCGCACGATGCTGCGCATGCCGGTGACAGAGCGTCCGGCGCCCGAGAGCGTGCAGCGGACCGACGAATCGGGCCCCGCCGTGCCGCGCGTGCTCGACCTGACGCTGCGTATCGGGGAGCTGCTCCTCGCGGGCGGCGAGGGCGCCGAGGACGTCGAGGCCGCCATGTTCGCGGTGACGCGTTCGTACGGGCTCGACCGCTCCGAGCCGACGGTCACCTTCACCCTGCTGTCCATCTCGTACCAGCCGTCACTGGTCGACGACCCCGTGACGGCGAGCCGCACCGTACGCCGCCGGGGCACCGACTACACCCGGCTGGCGGCCGTGTTCCGGCTGATCGACGACATCACCACGGCGGAACACGTCGAGGTCTCGCTGGAGGAGGCCTACCGGCGCCTGGCCGAGATCCGCCGTAACCGGCACCCGTACCCCGGCTGGGTGCTGACGGCCGCCGCCGGTCTGCTGGCCGGCTCGGCGTCGGTGCTGGTCGGCGGTGGTGTGCTCGTCTTCATCGTGGCGGCGGCGGGCGCCATGCTCGGCGACCGGCTGGCCTGGCTCTGCGCCGGGCGCGGGCTGCCCGAGTTCTACCAGTTCACGGCTGCGGCCATGCCTCCGGCCGCCATGGGCATCGCTCTGACCCTGACCCATTCGACGGATGTGCGGCCCTCCGCGGTGATCACCGGTGGGCTGTTCGCGCTGCTGCCCGGGCGGGCCCTCGTCGCCGGGGTGCAGGACGGGCTGACCGGCTACTACATCACCGCGGGAGCCAGGCTCCTGGAGGTCATGTACTTCTTCATCGGCATCGTGGCCGGTGTGCTGCTGATGCTCTATCTGGGGGTCCAGCTCGGCGCCGAGCTCAACCCGGAGGCGCGCTTCGTGCCCAACGACCGGCCGGTTCTCCAGATCCTCGTCTCGATGACCCTCACCCTGGCCTTCGCGGTCCTGCTCCAGCAGGAACGTTCCACTGTGCTCGCGGTCACCCTCAACGGGGGTGTGGCCTGGGTCATCTACGGGGCGATGGCCCGCGAGGGCGGGATCTCGCCGGTGGCGGCGACGGCGGTCGCGGCCGGTCTGGTGGGGCTCTTCGGCCAGCTGTTCTCGCGCTACCACTACAGCTCGTCGCTGCCCTACATCACGGCCGCGATCGGCCCGCTGCTGCCCGGTTCGGCGACGTACTTCGGTCTGCTGGGCGTCGCGCAGAACGAGGTGGACACCGGGCTCACCTCACTCTCCACGGCGGTCGCCACGGCCCTGGCCATCGCCATCGGGGTCAATCTGGGGAGCGAGATCTCCCGGCTGTTCATGCGGGTGCCGGGCGCGGTCGAGGGCGCGTCCCGCCGGGCGGCCAAGCGGACCCGCGGCTTCTGACAGCTCCGGAACGCGAACGGCGCCCCGGTCCCCTCGGTGAATTCCAGGGTGCCGGGGCGCCGTCGGTGCGTGCGCGGGCGGATCAGCGCCTGTTCTGCCAGCCGTACTGACCCGGGTCGTCCTCCTGCCCGTCGCCCGGACCGGCGGCGGGCCGGCCACCGTAAGGGGCGCCGCCGTCGGTGTACGGGCCGGGCTGAGCACCGCCGTACCGGCCGTCGTGCGCGCCGTTGTACGGGGCTGCCTGGCCGCTGCCGTACTGCCCGCCCTGGGGGTTTCCGTACTGCCCGCCCTGAGGGTTCCCGTACGGGGCGCCCTGGTCCGCGGCGCCGTACTGACCCGCCTGACCGTGGCCGTACTGGGCGCCCTGGCCGCCGTCGTACTGGTTGCCCTGGCCGGCAGCGTACTGACCGCCGCCGTACTGGCCGCCCTGGCCGGTGCCGTACTGGCCCTGGCCCTCGCCGTACTGACCGCCCTGCCCGTTGCCGTACGGGGTGCCGCCCTGGGGGCCGCCGTACTGAGCGCCGTACTGGGCGTCCTGGTTACCGTACGCGGCGCCGTACCGGGCGTCGCTCTGCTGCCCGCCCTGGCCACCGCCGTACTGGCCCGGCTGACCGTTGCCGTACTGATCGTTGCCGTACTGATCGTTGCCGTACTGACCCGGCTGACCCGACTGGCCGTTGCCGTACTGACCCGGCTGGCCGTTGCCGTACTGGGCGCCCTGGTCGGCGCCGTACGGGCTGTCGTACGGGGCCGCCTGGTCACCGGTGTACCGCTGGGCCGCAGGGCCCCGGCCGTCGTTGCCCGCTCCACCGTGGGGACCCGCCGTGGGGCCATCGTCCGAGGGACCGTGGTCGTCCCCCTGCCGCGCGGCTTCCTTCTTCGACTTGCTCCGGGCCCGCAGGAACTCGATCACGATCGGCAGCACGGAGATCAGCACGATCAGGATGAGGATCATCTCGATGTTCGCGTGCACGAAGTCGATCTTGCCGAGAGCGGCGCCGAGCACCGTCACACCGACACCCCAGAGTATGCCGCCGATGATGTTGAACACGATGAACGAGCGGTAGTCCATCCGGCTCACACCGGCGATGATCGGCGTGAACGTCCGGACGACGGGCACGAAGCGGGCCAGCACCAGCGACTTCGGGCCGTACTTCTCGAAGAACTCGTGGGCCTTCTCGACGTTCTCCTGCTTGAAGAGACGGGAGTCCGGCCGCTTGAAAAGGGCCGGTCCCACCTTGCGGCCGAAGAGATAGCCGACCTGGTCGCCGACGATCGCCGCCAGGGCCACCAGGACGCAGACCAGCCACAGCGGGTGCTTCAGGTCGCCCGTGGTCACCAGAAGGCCGGTGGTGAACAGCAGGGAGTCACCGGGCAGGAAGAAGCCGATCAGCAGTCCGGACTCGGCGAACACGATCAGCAGGAGGCCGGGGAGCCCGAAGGTGTTGAGCAGATAATCCGGGTCCAGCCAGCTCGGGCCGAGCGCAAGCGTATTCAAGGGTCCGGGCTCCAGGGTTGGTCGGTGTGTGCGCGGCTGCGTGGCCGCCCCAAGTTATCAACGCTGCGGCGGACCTCTGGGTTCCACTGGCGTAAGCAAGGATGCGCACGGAACGAACCGGGGCAAAGCTTTCCGCAGGAGGCGCCACATCACGGGCATTGCGGACTGCGACGGCGGGCAGCCGTGGTCGACGAGCCCGGAGCCGCACCTCTCCACAACCCGCCGCCCCGCTCCTGTCCCGGAGGTCCCCGCATGACCACGTCCGTCAACGTCTCCGTCATCTACTACTCCTCCACCGGCACCATCTCCACGATCGCCAAGGCCCTGGCGAAGGACGCCGAGAACGCGGGCGCGCAGGTACGTCTCCGAAAAGCCGCCGAGCTCGCCCCGCGGGCGGCCGTCAGCTCCAATCCGGCCTGGGCCGAGCACGCCGAGGCAACCGCTTCCATCCTCGAGGTCTCACCGGACGACATGCTCTGGGCCGACGCGGTGATCCTCGGTTCGCCCACCCGGTACGGCAATGTCGCCGCCCAGCTCAAGCAGTTCCTCGACACGCTGGGAGGCCTCTGGCAGGCGGGGCAGCTCGCCGACAAGGTCTACAGCGGCTTCACCGCCAGCAGCACCGCCCACGGCGGTCAGGAGTCCACCCTGCTGGCCCTGTACAACACGATCTACCACTTCGGCGGGATCCTGGTCCCTCCCGGTTACACGGCCCCCTCGAAGTTCGTCGACGGCAATCCGTACGGCACCTCCCATGTCTCGGGGCAGGGCGACATCCCGGTCGCCGAGCAGACCCTGACCGCCGCGCGGGTCCAGGCCGAGCGCGTCGTGAAATTCACCCGGGCCATCAAGGCCGGACTCGCGGCCGGGAACTGAGGGGACCGTCGATGCCACTCCACAAGGGTTCGCACGACAGCGCCGCTCCGTCCGACGAGCACCGCAGACTCGCCCTCAACCCGTTCTTCGGGGAGGCCGACCCGACGGCGCCGATGGTCGCGGCACCGCCGACGCACCGCCTCCCGGACGGCCCGTTGCCGCCTTCGACCGCCTACCAGCTCGTCCACGACGAGCTGATGCTCGACGGGAACTCCCGGCTCAACCTCGCGACCTTCGTCACCACCTGGATGGAGCCCGAGGCCGGTGTGCTGATGGGCGAGTGCCGGGACAAGAACATGATCGACAAGGACGAGTACCCGCGCACCGCAGAGCTGGAGCGGCGGTGTGTGGCGATGCTCGCCGACCTCTGGAACGCCCCTGACCCGGCGTCCACGGTGGGTTGCTCGACCACGGGCTCCAGCGAGGCCTGCATGCTGGCGGGGATGGCGCTGAAGCGCCGCTGGTCCACCAGGAACGCCGACCGCTACCCGGCGTCCGCCCGTCCCAATCTGGTGATGGGCGTCAATGTGCAGGTCTGCTGGGAGAAGTTCTGCGCGTTCTGGGAGGTGGAGCCCCGCCAGGTCCCGATGGAGGGCGAGCGTTTCCATCTGGACCCGCAGGCGGCCGCCGAGCTGTGCGACGAGAACACCATCGGAGTGGTCGGGATCCTCGGTTCCACCTTCGACGGTTCGTACGAGCCGATCGCCGATCTCTGCGCGGCGCTGGACGACCTCCAGGAGCGCACCGGGCTCGACATCCCGGTCCATGTGGACGGGGCGTCCGGGGCGATGGTGGCACCGTTCCTCGACGAGGACCTGGTGTGGGACTTCCGGCTGCCCCGGGTGTCCTCGATCAACACCTCCGGACACAAGTACGGCCTGGTCTACCCGGGTGTGGGCTGGGCGCTGTGGCGTTCACCGGCCGAGCTGCCGGAGGAGCTGGTCTTCCGGGTCAACTACCTGGGCGGCGACATGCCGACCTTCGCGCTGAACTTCTCCCGGCCCGGCGCGCAGGTGGTGGCGCAGTACTACACGTTCCTGCGGCTGGGCCGGGACGGCTACCGGGCCGTCCAACAGGCGTCCAGGGACATCGCTCGGCGGCTGGCCACCGAGTTCGAGTCCCTGGACGACTTCCGGCTCCTGACCCGGGGTGACGAACTTCCCGTGTTCGCCCTGACGACGAAGCCCGAAGTGGAGGCGTACGACGTCTTCGACGTGTCGAGGAGGCTGCGGGAGCGCGGCTGGCTGGTGCCCGCCTACACCTTCCCCACCAACCGCAAGGACCTCTCGGTGCTGCGCGTCGTCTGCCGCAACGGCTTCTCCTCGGATCTCGCGGAGCTGCTGCTGGACGACCTGCGCGGGCTCCTGCCCGAACTGCGCTCCCAGCCCCGCCCGTTCAACCGGGACACGGCGGTCGGGACGGCCTTCCACCACTGAGTCCCCCGGGACCGGCGGTCAGCGGCTGAGCCGCGCGAACCTCCTGACCGCCAGCGGGAAGAAGACCGCGATCAGCACCACCGGCCAGAGCACCGCGAGCAGTTCGGCGTGTCCGGCGGCCCAGGAGTCCGATCCTCCGCCCGGGTTGCCGAACAGGCCGCGTACCGCCGTCGCCGTGGCCGACATCGGGTTCCACTCGACGACCGTGCCCAGCCAGCCCGGCATCGACTCCGGCGACGCGAAGACGTTGGAGAGGAAGCCCACCGGCCAGACCAGGATCTGCACGGCCTGCACCATCTCCGGCTTACCCGCCACCATCGCGAGCTGGATGCCGATCCACAGCATCGCGAACCGCAGCAGGAGCAACAGCCCCAGCGCGGCCAGAGCGGCAGCCGTGCCGTTGTGCCAGCGCCAGCCGAGGGCGTATCCGACTCCGGTCATCACGGCGAGCGCGGCCACCGACTGGAGCATGTCGGCGGCGCTCCGCCCGACCAGGACCGCGCCCGAGACCATGGGCATGGAACGGAACCGGTCGATGACGCCCTTGTTCAGGTCCTGGGTGACGGCCAGCATCGTGCCCTCCAGGCCGAAGGCCATGGTGAGCGCGAGCATGCCCGGCACCAGGAACTCGGTGTTGTCCCCGTCGACCCCGCTGCCGCCGCCGACCAGGTAGTTGAACATCAGGAGCAGCATCACCGGGAAGACGAGACCGACGACCACCTGGACCGGCTGCCGTGCCCAGTGCGCGAGTTCGCGGCGGGTCATCGTCCAGGAGTCGGTCAGTGCCCAGCCGATGCGCCCCGGTCCCGCCGTCGCCGTACTCATGCCGCCACCTCCGTGTCCATGGGTGTGTGGGCCCCGCCGCCGGACCCGGTGAGGGCCAGGAACACCTCGTCCAGGGTGGGGCGGCGCACCGCGATGTCCTCCGCCTCGATACCCGCCTCCTCCAGGGCCCGCACGGTCCGGGTCAGGGCCCGCATGCGGTCCGGGGCGGGTGCGCCGAGCAGCCGCCGGTCCGCGTCGACGGTCACGTCCTCTCCGAGCAGCACGGCCGCCTCGCCGAGCCGGTCCGCGTCGCGGACGACCACGTCGACGCGGTCACCGCCGACCATCGCCTTCAGCCGGTCGGCCGTACCCTCCGCGATGACCCGGCCGTCGTCGATCACCGAGATCCGGTCGGCCAGTTGGTCCGCCTCCTCCAGATACTGCGTGGTCAGCAGGACGGTGGTGCCGCCGGCGGCCAGGGACCGCACGGCGCTCCACACCTCGGCCCGTCCTCGCGGGTCGAGTCCGGTCGTCGGCTCGTCGAGGAACAGCACTTCCGGGTCGGTGATCAGGGACGCGGCCAGGTCGAGGCGGCGACGCATGCCGCCGCTGTACTGTCTGACAGCCTTGCGCCCGGTGTCCGCGAGCCCGAACCGCTCCAGCAGCTCGTCGGCGCGCAGGCCCGCCCGGCGTGCGCCCAGGTGGTACAGCCGGCCGAACATCTCCAGGTTCTGCCGGCCGCCCAGCTCCTCGTCGACCGCCGCGTGCTGACCGAGCAGCCCGATCCGCAGCCTGACCTCGGCAGCCTCCGACCGCACGTCGAACCCCGCCACCTCCGCCCGGCCCTCGTCGTGCCGCAGCAGGGTCGTCAGTACACGTACGGCGGTGGTCTTTCCCGCCCCGTTGGGGCCGAGCACCCCGTGGACGGTGCCCTTGCGGACGACGAGGTCCAGTCCGTCCAGGGCGCGCTTCACTCCGTACCGTTTGTGCACTCCCTCGACGACGATTGCGTCGCTCACCGTGCCCACCAGCCCCTCGATCCACGTAGTCAAACTTGACTAGTAAGTCGAAGATAGGCTCGCCGACCCCATTCGTCAAACTTGATCAGTGAGAATCTTCAGGGTCGACGACCCCGGTGGCGTACGGGTTCTCCTGCCCTTCGGCGAGCACCCCGACGAAGGGTTCACCCTCACCCGCGAAGGTGTAAGCGCCTGCCTCGATGCGCGCGATCAGGCCGCGGGTCCACTCCGCGCCCGCATCGGCCGAGTGGACCCACATGTTCATGATCTCGCCGATGTGCCCGAGCGACTCCGGGCCGTCCGCCGGGGTGTAGTGCTCCGTGACCGAGGCCCGCCAGCCCTCGATGGCTGCCACGCGCTGCCGCAGCAGCTCCAGCGCCTCGGCCCGCTCCAGGTCGACGATGAAGCCGATCCCGGCCGAAAGCACGTCCACACTCTGGTCGTACGAGGTCAGCGCGGCCCGCAGCAGGGTGAAGAACTCCTGGGTGCCGGCGCCGGTGATCTCGTACTCGGTGCGGGGCGGGCCGCCGGCCGTGGACGGGGCGACCTCGTGGGGGATCAGCAGCCCCTGCTTCGCCATCTGCTTGAGCGCGTGGTAGATCGATCCGGGCTTGGCATTGGACCACTCGTGCGCGCCCCAGTACTCCAGGTCGTTGCGCACCTGATAGCCGTGCGCCCGGCCGTGCTGACGCACGGCACCCAGGACCAGGAGACGGATCGCCGACATACCACCCACCCTTTGTACTCAACTTTGACCAGGGTAGCCCGCCTCCTCGGCGACCAGATCGAAGGCCTTCTTGCCGTCCACCGCCTCGCGGAGCATGTCGGCATGGCCCGCGTGGCGGCCGATCTCCTCGACGAGATGGACCAGCAGCCAGCGCATGGAACAGCGCTCGTTCTCGGGGAACCAGGGCGCCGGCGGCAGCGGGAAGGTGTCGTTCATGCTGTCGACGTCGTCGAGGATGAAGGCCTCGGTCTCCGAGGCGACCTTCGCCCAGAACTCGAGCATCTGCGGGACCGTCTCGTCGCCCACGAGCCGGAAGCTGTCGGCCCAGGTCTCCGCGTTCCGCGCCTTCTCGTTCGGACGCTGCTGGGCCATCCGCAGCCAGTTCAGCTCCGTCTCGGCGACGTGCTTGAGCAGTCCGGAGAGGGAGAGTTCGCTGACCCCGGGTCGGCTCGCGGCCTGCTCCTCGGTGAGACCCAGCACGGAACGCCTGATCGCGCCGCGCTGCGCCTCGACGAAGGCGAGGAGTGCGCCGCGCTCGTCGCCGGAAGCCTCTGCGGGGACGTGAGTGACCATGATGTCTTCCTTCGAGCGGAGTGAGGAACGGCTGCGCGCCGCGTGCGGCCCGCTTGCACCGTCAACGTATCGACCCATCAGGTCAGTTTCTGTCCTCGATCCGTCCGTGTCAGAAGGGAAGCCGGAGGAAATCAGAAAGGGAAGACCGTTCGCCCGTGCTGGACCGAGATGCACTTGCGCGTGGTGAACGCCTCGACGGCCGCCTCGCCGTTCAGCCGCCCCGTGCCGGACCTCTTCTCGCCCCCGAACGCGACCGCCGGATCGTCCTGCGCGGTCGCGCCGTTGACGTGGAACATCCCGCCCCTGATGCGCCGGGCGAACCGTACGCCCCGCTCCCCGTCCGCCGTATGGACGGCACCGCTCAGCCCGTGAGGGCTGTCGTTGACCAGGCGCACGGCGTCGTCCTCACCGTCGAACGGCACGAGGAGCGCCACGGGGCCGAAGATCTCCTGCTCCAGCAGCGGTGACCCCTCCGGCAGCCCGGTCAGTACGGTCGGCTCGACGAGATTGCCGCGCGTACGGCCCCTCACGAGCGCCGTGGCACCGGCCTCGATCGCCCCGTCGACCAGCGCGGTGAGCGCCTCGGCCTGGAAGGCGCTGATGACCGGTCCGATACGGGTGTCCGGGTCGCGCGGATCTCCCGACGGAAGGGCGGACACCGCCATGGCCAACCGCTCGGTGAACTCCTTCTCCACGGACCGGTCCACCAGGATGCGATGTGCGGCCGCGCCGACCTGCCCCTGGAACAGGAAGCGGCTGTAGACGGCCGCCCGGACCGCGTGGTCGAGGTCGGCGTCCTCCAGTACGACCAAGGCGCTGTTGCCGCCCAGTTCGAGGAGGGTCTTCTTGAACAGCCCGGCGGCGACAGCCGCGACGTGGCGGCCTACGCGGTCCGAACCGGTGAACGAGATCACCTTGGGCACGGGGTGCTCGATGAAGGCGTCGCCGATCTCGGCGCTGTCGGTGATCAGGACGTTGAGGAGTCCCGCGGGCAGCCCCGCGTCCTCGAAGATCCGGGCCACCAGTCCACCGCCGGCGACCGGAGCGGCCTGATGGGGCTTCACCACGACGGCATTGCCGAGTGCGAGCGCGGGGGCGACGGTCTTCATCGTCACCAGGAAGGGGAAGCTGAAGGCACTGATCACACCGATGACCCCGACGGGCAGCCGGTAGACCCGGTTCTCCTCGCCGTCGGCGACCGAGGGCAGCAGCCGGGCCGCCGGGCGGATCGCTTGCCCGACCGCTTCACGCAGGAACTCCTGCGCGGCGCGCACCTCGTATTCGGCCTTCGCCCGGGTATCACCGAGCTCGTCGATGAGCAGCTCGGTGATTTCGCCGCTGCGTTCCCCCACGAGTCGCACGGCGTTCTCCAGAACGGTCCGCCGCGTATAAGGGCTGACCGCCGCCCATTCCCGCTGCGCGCGTTCGGCAGCCCGGTAGGCGAGGTCGACTTCCGCCGCGGTGGCCACGGTGGCGGAGCAGAGTTTTTCGCCGTTGTAGGGATTGATATCAATGATGTCCCACGCACCGTTGCCGGTCAGCCACTCGCCGTCGATGTACTGGCGGGCCAGTTCACTGGGGAAGGACATGCAATCCCTTACTGCAGGCGCAGACTCCTGTCGGTTCGTCATCGTACTGGCGAATCACGTCAGTTGAAGGAGTCCCCGGAGAAGATCCCGGCTCTCCTCGGGGCCTGGGCTGTCCTTGTGGAGCCGGTCCATGGCCTTTTCGTACTGGGCGACTTCTTCGGCCTTGTCCAGATAGAGCGCACTTGTCAGCTGCTCCAGATAGACGATGTCCGACAGATCGGATTCCGGGAAACGCAGCATCGTGAATGCCCCGCTCTCACCGGCATGCCCGCCGAAGCTGAAGGGCATGACTTGGAGCGTGACATTCGGCTGCTCCGACATATCGATCAGATGCCGCAATTGCGCACGCATCACCTCACGCCCGCCGTACGGGCGGCGTAGGGCCGCCTCGTCGAGCACGGCGTGGAAACGGGGCGCGCGCTCGGAGACGAGCGCCTTCTGTCGCGCCAGTCGCAGCGCCACTCTGCGGTCGATCTCGGCCGCCGGCGCACCGGGCATGCCGCGCACGACGACGGCATGGGCGTACGCCTCCGTCTGCAACAGTCCGTGGACGAACTGGACTTCGTAGATCCGGATGAGCGAGGCCGCTCCCTCCAGACCGACATACGTCTGGAACCAGCCGGGCAGCACATCGCCGTAGCTGTGCCACCAGCCCGCCACATTGGCCTCACGTGCCAGGCCGAGAAGCGAATCCCTCTCGGCCTCGTCCGTGACTCCGTACAGCGTGAGCAGGTCCTCGACGTCCCTGGCCTTGAAGCTCACCCGTCCCAACTCCATGCGGCTGATCTTCGATTCGGAGGCGCGGATGGAGTAGCCGGCCGCCTCACGGGTGATGCCGCGCGACTCGCGCAGGCGCCTGAGCTGTGAGCCCAGCAGGATGCGCCGCACCACAGAACCACTCGACTCCCCTGCCGACACTGGCTTCCCAACCCTCCCCATCGCTTCCCGTACTCCGGGGTTCCCCCGAACCCCGGAGGCGGATTCTGCCACCAAAACGCTTCAGCCCGTACTCATTCGATTACAGAGATGGGAAGACTTTCCGAAAGCTTCAGAACTATGAAGCGGAAGATATGAGTCCGAACCGTCACGTTGCGGGGCGGATCGCGTGCGTGCACGTGCATCTGCCCTTGCATCTGCCCTGCGCATTCGGAACCATGGCCTTCGCGCACCTGCGCGCTCGTTCGTGTTGTGCCGCTGTACCCGCAGTGCCCGCCAGAAGCAGTGCCGCTACAGCCGCGAATCCCGGGAGTGCCTCGTATGGGGACGAATGGATCGACGATGCTCGAGCCGTTACGGCAGGGGCTTCCCCCCATCGACCCCTCGGCGGTCGCCGGTTCGGCCTACTGCACGCTGCCGGCCCGGTACGAAGCGGTGGGCGGGGCACGGCGATTCACCCGTACGACGTTGAACTCCTGGGATCTGGGCGACCGCTTCGACGACGTCGCCCTGGTCGTGTCCGAGCTGGTCACCAACGCGCTGCGGCACGCCCTCCCGGCCGACGCCGCACGGGAGCGCCAGGACCGCTCCGTACGGCTGCACCTGATGCGCTGGACCTCACGCCTGGTGTGCGCGGTGCGTGATCCCAGCGAGAAGGGGCCCGTCACCGGCGAGGCGCCGGAATCGGCCGAATCCGGCCGGGGCCTGTTCCTTGTGGAGTCGTTCAGCGACAGCTGGGGCTGGCACCCCTCCCCCGTACCGGCCGGGGACACGCCGCCCGACGGGGGTTTCGGCAAGGTGGTCTGGGCGCTGTTCCGGCTGACGGACCGCACGGCGCCGGAGCGACCCGTTCCGGTCGACGCCTTCCCTGACGTCGTGCAGTAAGGCACCCCCTCAGGGGCACATACCGGCATACGGCACACATAAGGCCCGGCCGGCGGTCAGCCGTGCGGTCAGCCGCCTGCGGCCAGGTGGTCGAACTCCCCGTCCTTGACGCCCAGCAGCAGCGCCTCGATCTCCGCCGGCGTATAGACCAGCGCGGGCCCGTCGGGGTGGCGCGAGTTCCGCATCGCCACATTCCCGCCGGGCAGTTTCGCGAACTCCACGCATGATCCCTGGGAGTTGCTGTGTCTGCTCTTCTGCCAGACGACCCCGCGAAGCTCTGTGGCCGCCATGCCGTTGTACACGTGGTGCACAGGACGCTCCCCGAGTTGCAAGGTGCAAATGTCAACTAGCTCGGATCATAGCTGTGTTCATATGCCAATGCATGAGCAGATGCACGTGCACGCCTGGTGTGCACGCGATTACAGTTTTACCGCTGATCCGCTCACCGTCCGTTCCCCCTCCCCCTTCTATGAGGAACAGACGAACGGCACGCCAATTTAGCTCCCGCTACCCCGAGTTGTTCAGTTCAGCCCTGGTACGGCGCGGTCTTCCGGCCATGAATCCACAACGGGGAACTCCCTATGGTCAGGCTCAGGCCCGTCCACTGCTGATCTCCAGGGACCGCGAGAAGTCGTCCAGGGCGCGGAGCAGCAGAGTGGCCCCGTTGCGTACGAAGGGGTCGGGCGCCGCCCCCGGGGCGGCGTCCCGGCGCGCCAGCGCCTCCCTGACCGGCTCCCAGTCCGGGACGCGGCGCTCCCGCACCGCCTTCGCCCCCTCCTCGGTGGCCCGGCGCAGCGCGTCGGCCAGCCCGGCGGCCTCGGGTACGGGAGTGGCGGACGCGGCGGGCAGATGGGCCTCCATGAGCATGGTGACCCGGCCGAACTGGGCGAGCGCGTCCTGGGCGTCCGCCGCGGAGGTCCGGGAGATGCCCCGGTGGCGTACGGGCTCGTGCCGGGCCGTCTCCAGCGCCTCCTGCCAGGCGACGCGGGCCTCACGGGTGGTGAGGAGGGCGGCGCGCACGTCCGCCAGGCTCCTGGACGCGGGATCGGCGTACCGGTCGAGGACCGTGGCCGCGTAACGCCCGTCCGTGATGACCCAGTTGGCGAGCCGGTCGCGCAGCCGCGGGGTCTCCCAGGCCGGATAGAGGGCGTACGCCACCATCGCGAGGACCCCGCCGATGAGGGTCAGCACCACCCGCTCGGTCACGGTCTGCGACCAGTCGTCGCCCGCCATACCGAGCAGGAAGACGACGTAGGCGGAGACACAGACCTGGCTGACCGCGTATCCGGTGCGCATCAGCAGGTACATCAGAGCGGCGCTGACGACGGCGAGCACGGCGGAGAGCTCCGCGTTCGGGTGTGCGGTCTGCACGATGCCGGTGGCGAGGGCGACGCCGAGCACGGTGCCCAGGAAGCGGGCCACGGACCGCGAGTACGTCTGGGTGAACTCCGGGCGCATCACCATCACGGCCGTCATCGGCGCCCAGTAGCCGTGGCCGAACGGCAGCACCGACCCCATGAGATATCCCGCAGCCGCCACGGCCGACACCCGGACCGCGTGACGCAGGATCGTCGACCCCCGGCGCAGTTCGCGGCGCGTCGAGGCGTAGACGACGGGGACCAGCCGCAGCAGGGTGGGCCGGCGGCGGTGCGGGACGAGCGGCTCACCGGGCGTCCGGTCGTCCGTGCCGGTCCCCTCGGCGATCTCGATGACATCGGCGAGCAGCGAGGTGAGCCGGTCGGCGGCCCGGCGGGGCGGGCCGGTGAGGATGACCTCGGTGTCGGGGGACTTCAGCACGGACAGCGCCGTCTCGTCCAGTCGCACCGGGTCGCCGTGGCGTACCGCCCGGGCCGCGGAGTCGAGCAGGGATCCGGCGGCGCCGAGGATCTCCCGCGCCCAGTAGCGCTCGGGGCCCTCGGCCGGGACCCCGAGCGCGGGATCCGCCAGCGAGGCGAGGACCGGCCGCAGCCGTTCGGCGACCCCGCGCGCGCCGTGCAGGTCGGCGGGCCGGCGCCGGGCCTGGCCGGGGGTGACGGCGGCGGCGTTGCGCGCGGTCATCAGCGGTACAGGGTCGAAGGGCGCCACCGGGTCCTGCCGCAGCCTGCGGGCGTAGTCGGCCACGCCGGCCAGGGCGTCGGCGAGCGCGTCGCGCTGGGCGCCCCACCTGCGGACCGGGAACAGCACGATCAGTGCCGCCTGGACGATCCCGCCGAACGCCATCATCGCGGCATGGGCGGCGGCGTCGGCGACGGAGGTGGGCAGGGTGATCGTGACCAGCATGATCGCCACGTTGGAGCCGGCGATGATGCCGCCCGTCGGGCCCGCCGCCCAGGCCATCCCGGCGGCGAACGTCCAGAGGACGAGCAGGGCCAGGAACAGCAGGGTGTGGGACACCGTGACGTAGCCGACGAAAGTCGACACCGCCAGACTGGCCCCGGAGACCAGGGCGAGCACGGGCCGGGGGCGCCAGCTGCGCTGGAAGGTCGCGATGGCGGCCTGGAACGCGCCGAACGCGGACCCGGCGGCGATCACCGGGCCGAAGAGCGCCAGGCTCACCCCGACGACGAGCGCGAGGCCCGCGGCGCCGCGGACGGCGATGAGCGGTTCGAGACGCCGCCGCTCGATCGTCAGCCCCGAGCGGGCCGTCTCCTTCAGCGCCCGGAGCCAGCTCATGGACCGAGACTAGCCGGATTCCCCGACAACCCCGACTTATGCCGCCCACTGACCTAACGGTTGATTTCGGGCCCTCTTCCGCCCATCCTGGCCCGGTCGGCCGCAGCCGTGCCATGGGTCCAGCCCTCCGCGTCCGTCGCCCCGCGCAGCCGGGTCGTGGTGGTCCTCGGGAACATCCGCTCGGCCGTGCCGGTGACGGCGACGTCCCTGGCCGCCAGGACCGGCAGCAGAGCTCCGGCGTCACCGCCGCGGCCTGCGGAGCCGGCCCCGGAGCCGGCCGCGGCGGTGACCCGCGCGGTGTCCGCCGCGAGACGGCTGCCGAGCCGCTGGGCGTACGCCATCAGGAAGGACTGCCGGAAGGTCTTGGTCCGCTTGCGCCCGCCGGCCCGCTGTCCGGCCTCCGCCTTCGTCATCGCGGCGGTGCCCTGCACCAGGAGGGAGGTGAAGAGCAGCTCCACCGCCTCCAGGTCCGGCTCGAAACCCACGACCGTGGTGAAACCGAGATCGCTGTTCCACACGGCACGGCAGCGGTTCGCCGAGGCGACGGAGTCCAGCAGGACGGCCTTCGCGCTCTCGTACGGGGCGTCCACACCGATCCGGACCGCCCCCGGCTCGTCGGCGCTGTGCGTACGGGCGGCGAGGAGCGCCTCGTCGATGCTGTGCCGGGCCATCAGCTCCTGCGCCTTGGTGGTGAGCGCCTCGGCCTCCTCCGGGAAACCGGTCGCCTCCGCCTTCGCGAGCAGCGCCCGGATCCTGGTGAGCATGCGGGGTTCACCGTGGGCCGGCGGCCGGTGAAGAGCGTCGGTGGAGGTGCCGGGCAGCGGCCCGACCGGCTCGATGACCGGGAGCCGCAGCAGCAGCCGGTACAGCTCCAGCAGCGCGGAGGCGTACGTGAAGCGGTCGGGCCGGTTGCGCGGCGCCGGGGCGGGCAGCGCGGCGAGCTGGTCCGCCCAGCGCGGGGGCAGCTGCCCGTACCGTGCCGTCTCCGCCGTGATCAGGGCGGCGGCGAGCGCGGTCACGTCGTACGGACCGTCCAGCTCGCGCCGGACGGTCCGTACGACGTCGGCGGGCTGCCAACCGCGTGCCCAGGCCCGCCGGACGAACTCCTCGCCCCGGCGGTGCAGCTCCTCGTCGGCGGACGGGTCCGCCGCGAGGAGGGAAGCGCCGGTGTCCAGGCCCGTGTCGCCCTCCGCGTACAGGGCCGCGGCGCACGCCCGGTCGATCACCGATTCCATCAGGCCAGGGTAGGCGGCGGCCGGGCGCTCAGTGCTCCCCGGGGAGCAGGACGAGCTTGCCGCGCACGTGTCCGGCCTCGCTCAGTTCCTGGGCCCGCGCCGCCTCACGCAGCGCGAATGCCCGCTCGACAGGGATCCGCAGGCCGCCGGCCGCCGCCGCCTCCGCGTACTCCGCGAGCCGCCTTCCCTCGTCCGGGCGGCTCCCGCCGCCCGCCGAGAAGGCCACCCCGTAGTGAGCCGCGTCCGGGTCGGCGATGGTGACGATCCGGTCGGCCGTGCCGCCGCGCAGCTCCACCGAGTCCGCCAGCGCGCCCTTGCCCGCCGCGTCGAGCACCGCGTCCACTCCCTGCGGCGCGGCCTCCCGCACCCGGTCCACCTGCCCCGCCCCGTACGCCACCGGGATCGCGCCGAGCACCCGCAGATAGTCGTGGTTGGCCGGAGAGGCGGTCCCGACGACGGTGGCGCCCCGAGCCGCGGCCAGCTGGACGGCGGCGGACCCGACGGCGCCGGACGCCCCGTGCACCAGCAGGGTCTCGCCCGCGGCCACCGCGAGCTCGTCGAGCACCCGGGCGGCGGTCAGGGTCGCGACGGGCAGCGCGGCGGCCTCCGCCCAGCCCAGTCCCTCCGGCTTCGGAGCCACCGCTCCCACATCGGCCAGGACGTACGCCGCGTACGCGCCGGTCGCGCTCCGGCCGAGCACCTCGTCGCCGGCCGCGAACTCCGTGACCCCCGCACCGGTCTCGTCGACGACCCCGGCGAACTCGCTGCCGGGCGTGGCGGGCAGCGGGGTGGGGAACGCCGCCTCCATCCAGCCGTTGCGGATCTTGTGGTCGACCGGATTGACCCCGGCGGCCCTGACCGCCACCCGGATCTGCCCGGGGCCCGGGTGGACGTCCTCGACCTGGGCCCGGCGCAGGACCTCGGGGCCGCCGAACTCCTCGTACACGATCGCTTCCATCACCGTCTCCTCCGCCGCCTGCCGCGTTCCCGGTACGCGCCGCGCGCACCGCACTCCGATCCTCGCGGCAGTCGGACACGCCCGCCCGGCGAGCGGGGCCCGCTGTCAGTGCCGGGTGCAAGACTCGGCCCATGACCGAACGTTGGGCTCTGGCCAGTGCGGAAGGGGGCGGCGCGCTCCTCGTGCCGCTGACACGCGACGGCCTGCCCGCCGGTCCCGTCCTGACCGAGCCGGACCTCGTCGAGTCCGTCCGCACCCGCCCCGAGGTGATCCGCTGGGTCTGGCGTTCGACCGCCGGAATCTACCCCCGGCTGCTCGCGGCGGGGGTGCGGGTCGAGCGGTGCTACGACATCGAGTGCGCCGAGCTGCTGCTGCTCGGCCACGAGGGGCGACTCGGGGAGCCCCGCTCCGCCGCGGCGGCCTGGGCCCGGCTGCGGCACGCCCCGGTGCCGCCCGATCCGCCGCCCCGCTCGGCCGAGCCCGGCTCCCAGTCCTCCCTCTTCGAGCCGCGCTCCGGCGCCGACCTGCCGTTCGAGGCGCTGCTCCAGGTCTACGCGGAGCAGCTGCGCCGGCACGAGGCGACGGAGCACCCCGGCAGGATGCGGCTGCTCACGGCCGCCGAGTCCGCGGGCATGCTGGTCGCCGCCGAGATGAACAGATCCGGGCTCCCCTGGCGCGCCGATGTGCACCGCGACGTGCTGAACGACCTGCTCGGCGAGCGCTACGCGGGCGGCGGCGAGCCCCGCAGACTGGCCGAGGCCGCGGACGAGGTGTCGGCGGCGTTCGGCAGACGGGTCCGGCCCGACCTGCCGGCCGATGTCGTGAAGGCGTTCGCGCAGGCCGGGATCAAGGTGAGGTCGACCCGGCGGTGGGAGCTGGAGGAGCTCGACCACCCGGCGGTGGAGCCGCTGATCCGCTACAAGAAGCTGTACCGCGTCTGGACGGCGCACGGCTGGAGCTGGCTCCAGGACTGGGTGCGCGAGGGCCGTTTCCGCCCCGAGTACCAGCCGGGAGGCACGGTCAGCGGGCGCTGGACGACCAACGGCGGCGGGGCGCTGCAGATCCCCAAGGTGATACGCCGGGCGGTCGTCGCCGACGAGGGCTGGCGGCTGGTCGTGGCGGACGCCGACCAGATGGAGCCGCGCGTGCTGGCCGCGATCTCCCGCGACCAGGGGCTGATGGAGGTGGCCGGACACGAGGGCGATCTCTACAAGGCACTGTCCGACCGGGCGTTCCACGGCGACCGCGACCACGCCAAGCTGGCGTTGCTGGGCGCGATCTACGGGCAGACCTCGGGCGACGGCCTGAAGAACCTGGCAGCGCTCCGGCGGCGGTTCCCGCACGCCGTCTCCTACGTCGACGACGCGGCGAAGGCCGGCGAGGAGGGCCGCCTCGTCCGGACCTGGCTGGGCCGCACGAGCCCGCCCGCCGCAGGGGCGGGCGAGGACGGTGAGGCGGGCATCCCGCAGGAGAGCGAGGAGCCCCCGGCCGGGGAGAGCTCCGGCGGATACGGCATCACCCCGGGCTACGCCTCGTCGAACGCCCGGGCGCGGGGCCGCTTCACCCGCAACTTCGTGGTCCAGGGCAGCGCCGCGGACTGGGCGCTGCTGCTCCTCGCCGCGCTGCGGCGGACGCTCGCCGCCGGGGGGATGCGGGCGGAACTGGTGTTCTTCCAGCACGACGAGGTGATCGTGCACTGCCCGGCCGGAGAGGCGCCCGCGGTGGTGGAGGCGATCCGCGCGGCCGGGGAACTGGCCGGGCGGGTCGCGTTCGGGGAGACGCCGGTGCGGTTCCCGTTCAGCACGGCCGTCGTCGAGCGCTATTCGGATGCCAAGTAGCCCGCTCGTGCCGCTATAGGCTCCGGCCATGGCGACGCACGAGCACGAGATCACCGAGCCCGTCGACCTCTGTCTGCCCGACGGCAGCTTGAATCCGGCAGCGGTCGGCTGGTCCAGGAAACCGCTGCACCGGGCCAACCTGCGGGGCTGGGGCAGGACGAAGCGGTGGGAGTACTGGTGCGTGACCACACCCACCCATCTGGTGGCCCTGACCGTGAGCGACCTCGACTTCCTGGCCTTGAACACGGTCTACGTGCTGGAATTCGGCCCCGGCGGACGCGAGTTCGAGTGCTCCTCGGTCGTCCCCGCCGGCCGGGGCGTCCGCCTCCCGGACGCCGTCGCCGGGGCGCCGGGCTCGGAGGACGTGATCGTCGGACCCGCCCGCCCGACCGGGGGCAAGGTGCGTATCGAGATCCGTGACGAGAACGCCGGAACGAGGCTGCGTGCCCGCTGCCTGACCCCGGACCGGTTGCCGCTGGAGGTCGGCCTCCTGGTGTCACGGCCGGAAGGACACGAGTCGCTCTCCGTGGTCGTGCCATGGAGCGAGCAGCGCTTCCAGTACACCTCCAAGCACACCGCGCTCCCCGCCTCCGGCCGGGTACGCGTCGGCAGCGAGATCCTGACGTTCGGCGGCGGGGAGGACAACGACACCTGGGCCGTCCTGGACCACGGCCGCGGGCGCTGGCCCCGTACGGTCGACTGGAACTGGGGCGCCGCGTCCGGCCGCACGGACGGGCACACCGTCGGCCTGCAGTTCGGCGGACGCTGGACGGAGGGCACCGGCTCCACCGAGAACGGCCTCTGCGTGGACGGACGGCTCACCAAGATCGGCGAAGAGCTGGACTGGCAGTGGTCCGTCACCGACCCGCTGGCCCCCTGGACCCTCCGTACGCCTTCGTCCGGTCAGGTGGATCTCACGTTCACGCCGTTCCACAACCGGGCCGTGCACACGGACGCCGGGCTGATCGCCAACCGCACCGACCAGTGCTTCGGACACTACGACGGCCGGATCCGTACGGACCACGGAGACGAGATCGCCGTGGAACACCTGCTGGGCTGGGCCGAGGATGTTCACATGCGCTGGTGACTCCCCGGGCGGCACCGGCGCGGGTAGGTTTTCCTCATGCATATAGGCGCACTCCTGGGCTCGGGCCGCACCGCCGACGTGTACGCACTCGACGGCCCCTGGGTCCTGCGCCGCTACCGCCACGGCATCGACACCACCGGTGAGCTGGCCGTGATGTCGTACCTCTCGGCCTCGGGCTTCCCGGTCCCGCGTATCGGTCCGCCGGCCGAGGACTCGCTCCCCACGGACCTGGTGGTGCAGCGGCTGACCGGCCCGACACTGGCCGAGGCGCTGCTGGCCGGCACGGTCTCCGAAAGCGCGGGCGCTGACCTGCTGGCCCGGCTGCTGCGGGAGCTGCACGCGATCCCTCCACGGCTCTCCCAGGACCCCGGGGACCGGATTCTGCACCTGGACCTGCACCCGGAGAACGTGATTCTGACACCCGAGGGGCCCCGGGTGATCGACTGGCTGACGGCGGACGAGGGGCCGCCCGCGCTGGACCGGGCCATGACCTCACTGATCCTCGCCCAGGCGGCCCTCGACCCCTCGTTCCCCGCGGGCGCTCAGGTCCGGGACCTGCTGCCGGCGCTGCTCTCCCGGTTCGAGGGCGACGGCGGTGTACCCATCGACGCCCTCGCCCGCGCCACCGCCCTGCGCGCGACGAACCCTCAGCTCACCGCCCACGAGAGGGCGGTGCTGGACGAGGCGGCGGAGCTGGTCGCCTCGCCGGCGGCCTGACCTCCTCAACCGCTCCCGGCGCCGGTGCCGCTCCCCGTTCGCGGTGCCCGTACGGCGTCGAGGGGTCGCTGACCTCGCGCGCGAAGCCGGCGAGGTCAGCTGCGGGAGTCCGACGGCGCCTTCGGCCTTAAGTCCGAATTAAAAACGCCTTAAGCGATCCCTACCTCACCGCACTCCCTCAAGTAACCGCAGGTCAGGGCGCTTTTCATCGTGGAAACCACAGTTGGCCGAGCCGAGGCGACTGCGTAGCATCAGGCTCCGCCGGCGCCGACCACCGCAGGACGAAAGCGCTCTCGGAACGCGCTCCCGCACGCCCCTCCGCACGTCCCCGCCGGCTCCGCGTCCTGCTCTTCCCCACAGAAAAGGTACGTAGTCCATGGCCGCTCACCGCGCACGCAGATGGTCACTAGGCGGACTGGTCGTCCTGCTCTCCGCCGCACTCACCGCCGCTTTCCTGATCACCACCACCGGGCCCGCCACCACCCGGGCCAACGCCGCCCCCACCGCCGAACAGACGTGGGCCGACGAGTTCGACGGCGCCGCAGGCAGCGCGCCGGACTCCTCGAAGTGGACTCTGGAGACGGGCGGTTCGGGCAACGGCAACAACGAGTTGCAGTACTACACCGACAGCACCCGGAACGCGTCCCTGGACGGCAACGGGAACCTGGTGATCACCGCTCGCAAGAACAGCGACTCCGGCCTCCAGTGCTGGTACGGGACCTGCCAGTACACCTCCGCGCGGCTGAACACCGCGAAGACCTTCACGCAGGCGTACGGCCGCTACGAGGCCCGGATCAAGATTCCGCGCGGCCAGGGCATCTGGCCGGCCTTCTGGATGCTCGGCGACGACCTCGGCAGCGTGGGATGGCCGAACAGCGGCGAGATCGACATCATGGAGAACGTCGGCAAGGAGCCCAGCACCGTCCACGGCACCATCCACGGTCCCGGCTACTCGGGCGGTGCCGGCATCGGCGCCTCGTACAGCCTGCCGGACGGCAAGGCCTTCGCCGACGAGTTCCACACCTTCGCGGTGGACTGGAGCCCGGAAGCCCTCGTCTGGTCGGTGGACGGTCAGACCTACCAGACGCGCACTCCCGCCGATGTGAACGGCAACAAGTGGGTCTTCGACCATCCCTTCTTCATCATCCTGAACCTGGCCGTCGGCGGTAACTGGCCCGGCAGCCCCGACGGTTCCACCGCCTTCCCGCAGACCATGACCGTCGACTACGTACGGGTCTCCGCCTCGGACGGTTCCGGCGGCGGCACAGGCACCACCGGCCCGATCAAGGGAATCGGCGGCATGTGCGTCGACGTCGCGGGCGCGTCGAACTCCGACGGCACCCCGATCCAGCTGCACGACTGCAACGGCGTCGACGCCCAGAAGTGGACCCTGGCGGACGACGGAAGCGTGCGCGCGCTGGGCAAGTGCCTGGACGTGCAGGGTGGTTCCACCGCTGACGGCGCCGACGTCCAGCTCTACACCTGCAACGGCACCGCGGCCCAGAAGTGGGTCCACACCCAGGCCGGCGACCTGACCAACACCGGGGCGGACAAGTGCCTCGACGCCACGGGCGGTTCCTCGGCCGACGGCACCCGGCTCCAGATCTGGACGTGCACCGGCGCGACGAACCAGAAGTGGACCGTCGGCTGACCCTCGGAACCCCGGCCCCCCACCCACCCGTCGGGCTAACGTCCCCCCACCTACCCGAACGAAGGAAGCCCCTCACATGACCCCCCGCCACCAGCGCAACGTCTCCCGCCGCAAGCTGCTCACCGCACTGGCCGGAGCCGCTGTGGCCGTCCCCGCCATCGCCGTGATCGCTCCGCACGCCCTCGCCACGATCGACTCGGACGACGCCGGCACGAAGGCCGGGGCCGCCGGTGCCCTGCCGCTGACGATCGTCAACAACTCCGGTTCGTTCGCCAACTCCTCGGTGTTCGTCTACATCGTGGGCAACCAGGACGGCAAGCAGGTCCGGGTCACGCCCGAGGGCGACCTGGCCCCGATCTCCCTCTCGGACAACGGCGCCGACGGCTTCACCGACTACGCCATAGCCCTGTCCGGCAGCGGCGAGACGAAGCTGTCTCTGCCGTACATGTCCGGCCGCATCTACGTCGCCCTCGGCGACAAGCTGAAGTTCAAGGCGGTGGCGGACGGGAACGGCAACGCCTCACTCCAGTACCCCGCGGGCTGGGTGACCTCCGACCCCAACTACTCCGTGCTGCACGACTGTGCGGAGTTCACGTACAACTCCTCCGGGATGTACTGCAACACCACCATGGTCGACATGTTCAGCGTCCCCCTGAGCATCGGTCTGACCGGCTCCAAGGACCAGACCGTCGGCACCCTGCGCGACGGCGGACGCGCACAGGCCTTCGCGGCTGTCAGCGAGATCCCGGAGTTCGCCCCCCTCGTGGTGAGCGACCGGCGCATCATCGCTCCCGGCCACGGCCTCGACGCGGGGATCTTCGACAAGGACTACCTCGCCCCGTACATCGACGAGGTGTGGAGCACCTACACGGGCAAGGACCTCACGGTGACCACCAACGCGGGCGCCTTCACCGGCCGGGTCCGCGGCGACCAGTTCGTGTTCGACGGCCCGGCGTCGGTCTCCTTCAGCAGGCCGACCACCCGCGACGTGCTCTTCTGCGACGGCAACCTGGCCGCCCCCAACGACGGCACCACCGGCCCCGTGGCCGCCGTCCTGGGCGCGGGCTTCAACCGCTCCACGCTGGTCAGCAACCCGGCCCAGCCCACCACGGACCCCGCCACCTTCTACCGGTCCTCGCCGCTGACCAACCACTACTCGGCGGCCATCCACGCGGCGACCGTGGACGGCAAGGCGTACGGCTTCGCCTTCGACGACGTGGCCGACTTCGCCTCGTACATCCAGGACACCGCGCCCACGGGGGCCCGGCTGACACTGACGCCGTTCTAGACCCGGCGCCGTTCAGTGAGCTGTGGGGCTCGATTGTCAAGGACGGTAGGCAGAACAGCGGAGCTGCCGTAGAAGAGGTCTGTCACTCCAAGACATCCTCACCACGGGAGCTCCGCTGTTGGAGCGGGCTGGTCTAACCTCACGGTCTTCCCAAGCAGCGGCGCGACTCGACACGGAGGTAAGCCGACTCGTCCCCCCTCGGACCAGGCGGAGAATGGGTGGCTGCCGTGCCACTCACAGGCGGTTCAGCGCCTTCAGCGACAGGGCCTCAGCGCCGTCCTGCCCGGAGCGGCACCGCAGGAAAGCAGGCCGATGGTCGACGAATATAATCGGCCCCATGTCGAAGCCTGACGCGCTGCTTGTTGACGTTGCCGCCCTGGTGGAGTCCGGGCGCAGCAATCAGATGTCGTTGACCGTGGTCGCCGGTGGTGCTGTTGTCACGGGCCGGCTGGCTCCCGAAGCGGTCTGGAGGCAGCGGGTGTCGGAAGTCCTCGCGGACTCGGCCCGCCTGAGCGACTTCTCCGCCATGTTCACCACCGCTGCACCCGAGGAAGGGCCGCCCACGCATCTGCACTTCCATGTGGCGCGGATTCTGCAGGGCACGGTGGGGATCCCGGAGACGGGCGGGATGTACCGGGTCGCGATCGAGGACGTCAGCGCCTGGACGATGGGCGACTTCAGCTACTCCGACCACTGACCCGCTGCCTCGCCGGGACACCTGGGTACGCGGTGAGGGTCCGGCCGGAGTGCGTCGGCCGGACCCTCACCGCTGCTCGCTGACGGCTCGCGCCTGCCCGTCGGTCAGGCGGCCACAGGGGCGCCGAGCATCGCGGACGCCTGCTGCAACGGGTCGAGAACCCGAGTGGGTGCGGGGGCCGGGGCTGGACCGCGGCAGGTGAAGCCGAGCTGGGTCATGGCCCGCAGGACTTCTCCTGCGCTGAAGTCGCGGCGGTCCTGGCGTGTGATGACCTGGCCGACCTGTTTGACGGGGTAGGTGCGTCGGCCGATGATCACGGACTCGCCGGACGACTGCTCGGGCTTGATGCCCTTCATCGATTCCAGGACGCCGCTCTTGGTCAGGTCGAACGGGAAGCGGGCGATGACACAGCGCATGATGCCTCACAGGAAGAGGAACGGAGCGGTAGTGGTTCTGCCGCGGATGGGACAGCTCAGCGGGCGAGGGCGAGGACGCCCAGGGCACTGCCGTGTTCGTCGACCACAGGCAGGGCATCGACGTCGCTGTGGTGCATCATGTGCCCGGCTTCGGCCATGGTGGTCACCGGTGAGGTGAACGGCCCTCGGTCGCCGAGGATGTCCCGCAGCTGGACCCTGTCCGAGTACGCGGCGCCGTCACGAACTGCTGCGAGCCGGGACTGGGTGACCAGTCCGGTACACAGGCCGCTGTCGTCGCAGACGAGCAGATGCCCGGTACGAGCACTGGCCATGACCGCCAGGGCCACCTCGACGGTCATGTCGTCGCAGACCTGCGGCCCGGCGGTCTCCATCACGTCGGCCACCGTCCTGCCTACGGGAGTGGCGTGCGTCGGGCCCGGCTGCATCTGGACCAGCGTCAAAAGGTGCCTCCTGCACAGATGGGTCAGCTTACGGATCACGACGTTTCAGGCAGCCGCGTCGAAGGAGGACTGATGCGCGGTCACGCGCCGGGCCGCCGAGGCGGGGCTGCGCCGGCCGCGTGAAGACGCGCTGCGTCGGCGCCGCTCGACCACCGGCGCGGTGATCGTCACCGGAATACCGGAAGGGGCCTGGGCACCGGTGATCCGGCCGAGTGCCTCCTCGCCGGAGCGGACCTGGGTGGTCTGGGGCACGATGCCGGCAGCGGTCATGAGGCGGGTCATGTCGCGGCGCTGGTTGGGGGTGACCAGGGTGACGACGCTGCCGGACTCCCCTGCCCGTGCGGTACGGCCGCCGCGGTGGAGGTAGTCCTTGTGGTCGGTCGGCGGGTCGACGTTGACGACGAGGTCGAGGTTGTCGACGTGGATGCCGCGGGCGGCGACGTTCGTCGCCACGAGCACGGTGACATGTCCGGTCTTGAACTGGGTCAGGGTCCGGGTGCGCTGCGACTGCGCCTTCCCGCCGTGCAGTGCGGCGGCCCTCACACCGCTGGCCAGCAGGTGGTCGGTGAGCTTGTCCACGGCCCGCTTGGTGTCCAGGAACATGATCACCCGGCCTTCGCGCGCCGCGATCTCGGTCGTCGTCCGATGCTTGTCGGTGCCGTGGACGTGCAGCACGTGGTGCTCCATCGTCGTGACCGCTCCTGCGGAGGGGTCGACGGAGTGGACGACCGGGTCGCTGAGGTAGCGGCGGACCAAGCGGTCGACGTTACGGTCCAGGGTGGCGGAGAACAGCATCCGCTGACCCTCGGGTCGGACCTGGTCCAGAAGCTCGGTGACCTGGGGCATGAAGCCCATGTCAGCCATTTGGTCGGCCTCGTCCAGCACGGTGATCGCGACCTGGTCAAGCCGGCAGTCACCACGGTCGATGAGGTCCTTGAGCCGGCCCGGCGTCGCCACGACCACCTCGGCACCACCGCGCAGCGCGTTGGCCTGCCTGCCGATCGACATTCCGCCGACGACGGTGGCCAGGCGCAGCCTCACCGAGCGGGCGTACGGGGTGAGCGCGTCGGTCACCTGCTGAGCCAGCTCGCGCGTCGGCACGAGGACCAGGGCCAGCGGCTGGCGGGGCTCGGCACGCTGACCGGCGGTGCGGGCGAGCAGGGCCAGGCCGAAGGCGAGGGTCTTGCCGGAGCCGGTACGCCCGCGTCCCAGGGCGTCGCGGCCCGCGAGGGTGTTGGGCAGGGTCGCACCCTGGATCGGGAACGGAACGCTCACCCCCTGCGCGGTCAGCGCCGCCAGCAGCTGCCCCGGCATGTCGAGGTCGGCGAACGCCTCGACGGCGGGCAGCGCGGGAGTGACCGTGACCGGCAGAGCGAACTCGCCCTGGCCGCCGGCAGGCCGCCGCCCCTGGCCACCCGAGCGGCCCGAACCGCCGGAACGGGCCGGGGCAGCGGAACGGGTCGGGGCGGTCGAGTTGAAGCGGCTACCGCCCCGGCCGGAGTCGGCGGTACGGCTGCGGGAAGAGCGGTTGCTCGTACGTGTGGGGTTCATTCAGAACCTTCCTTGATACGGCACGTATCAAGGAATTCCCGCAGCGGAGGAACAGCGCGGGGAATCACAAGAACGGGCCGAGCGGAATGCGAAAATAAATGAGATCTGCGGTTGATCCCGGAGTGGGATGCAGACCATGGAATGAGCGACGCCATAGGGGCGAGGAATCCAGTTCCACCGGCGGGTGGGACTCCGAAGGAGTGGGCAGCAAGAAGACTCTGAGGGCGGAGGTTCTGCCGCAGGTGGCACCACTCCGGGAGAATGCCCGGAGCTGGGGCCCGCACCCCGAAGGATGCGGGCCCCAGCTACGAAGTGCGCGTCAGCGTCAGGCGGGAACGATGTTCCCGGCCGTCGGGCCCTTCTGACCCGGTGCGATGCCGAAGGTGACCTTCTGGCCTTCGAGCAGCTCGCGGAAGCCCTGGGCGGCGGTGTTCGAGAAGTGGGTGAACACGTCAGCGCCGCCACCGTCCTGCTCGATGAAGCCGAAACCCTTGGCTGCGTTGAACCACTTCACGGTGCCTGACGCCATGTCATATCTCCTTCGGGGGCAGGTACGTCGAGATCCGTCATGCACGGATGCCGCGTCGCCGCGATGATGCCCCGCCCGGAGGGAAACCGGAAATACAATGAAGCTTCTACTGGTTGAAAATACCCATGCCGAAGCTTGAAGTTTTGGGAACCACGACTGCAACTGAGATCGACAGTAGCATGCCGTAATGGTCCGCGTACGGTGAATAATTCCACTCTCTTTGCTGCGGTAAAAACACTCCCGGCACGGCGCATTGAACCCTCACGCCGTGGCCATAGATATTGGCCCACCCCGAGCACAGCGTTGCAGGAAGGATGCTCACCCTTCACGGCGCAAGGATGCCGACCACTCGAATGCAGGTCAGCTCACCAGCGCGTCGCCCGTCAGGACGAAGGGCCGGGGAGGGCGGACCTGCGGCCGAACAGCCCAGGGGCGCGGCCGATGTTCGTGGGCTGGGGGCTGTCCGGCCCGGGGCGTCGTCACACATCACGGCCTGACCCGCCTGGAGCTCGCGGCAGCCCGAAGGGCACAGCACGAACTGAGCAGTACGCGTCCGGGAAGCTGCCCTGGGCGCTGCAGCCGAAGCCCTTCACCGTGCTGAAGTCAACCCGCAGATCATTCGATCGAGCATGACAACCGCAGGGGGAGACGGCCCTTGAGCGCACTTCCGGCAGGTGGGTTCGGCACCTGTCGGTTTTCCACCGGACGCGCAGGGCTTCAGGCCGCGGGCGGTGTGCTGGGCGGCTTGGTGTCCCGGTGGTGTTCGGCGTTGATGCGCTGGGCTTCTTCGAGTTGGTCCTCAAGGATGACGATGCGGCAGGCGGCCTCGATCGGGGTGCCGGCGTCGACGAGTTCGCGGGCGCGGGCGGCGATGCGGAGCTGGTAGCGGGAGTAGCGGCGATGGCCGCCCGCGGAGCGCAGGGGCGTGATGAGGCGCGCTTCGCCGATGGCGCGGAGGAACCCTTGCGTGGTGTTGAGCATCTCGGCTGCCCGGCCCATGGTGTAAGCGGGGTAGTCATCGTCGTCGAGACGGCCGAACGAGTCGTCTGCTGTCATCTGTACCTTCCTGTGGAACACGCGTCGGAGGGGCCCTGGTGCCATTGGCACCAGGGCCCCGAAGGAACTACTACACCATCAGCCGGCCTTGAACGGCTACGCCGGCTCTGTGTTTCCGCATACCTGCCGGGAAGAGGTCCGGGGGTTGCGGGGATCGCGGTTGCTCGACCGGAGACCACCTCACTCACGATGTCCTGCGGTACCCGGGCCCAAAACTTCCGCCCGGGCGATCCTGATGGCGCTCAACTCCTCCGTTCTTTCCCTCTGGGGAAACTATTCTCGTACTCCTGGTGGCCTCTCACAGCGCCACTTCGGCAGCCAGCCCCGTCGCCCGTCCTGCATATGCTCTGGCTTAGAACCCCACTGCCGAACTTCCCGGTACGCGCGCCGCAGCCTGACGCCATTTACCGAGGGACCACTGGTACTGCGGACTGCACTTGCGTCCTGCGGTTCTGCTCACAGCAGCCCCTGAAAACTGCGGGCCACCCGGTCCGGTCGCCAGCCCCGTCGCCATCCTGCAACAACCCCGGCTTCGGAACTCCACCACCGCACCGTCCTGCGCACTGCAACTGCTGATTACTGCTGCCCGGCAGTTCATCCCTGCCAGGCCCTGCTGTCCTTCTTGGGTACGAGAGAAACCATAACCACCCCGCACCCCAATGTCTACCTCAGTCAGCATAGATTTCCAGATGTCAGCCAGGAAGACTGTCTGCCTGGGCTACCGACGGAGCGCGGGTGGGTCATCCCGCCGAGACCATTCCACCCGACCAGGACCGCGGACCTTCTTCCGCAAGGCTGCCCTCGCCTCCGTCACCGCGACCTGGGCCCAGTTCCTGGGTCATGCGGGCGTTGGCTTGCGCTTGGGCAAGGTACGCGCGCCCTGCCCGCAGAAGCTCTCCAGCCCGGGGGTTCATCGAACATCCGCATCGATACCATCGGGTGAGACGTCATTGGCGGCAAACTCGACCAAGGCAAGGGGACGGACGAGCGTGACAGGTGGCGCGGCGCGGTTGCGAGTTCCCGTGGGCGGGGACGCGGCGCGGTGGGTCACCCGCGCGGGCTGCCGTCGTGTCTTGCTCATCGTGCACAACGTGACGTCCGCGACTCGCCTGCTGGACGTACTCCCTTTGTTCCACAGCGACCTTCGCGTGCAGTTGTTCGCCGCATGCACCGGCTCCTCGCCCTTTCTGGCGGGAGTGCCCGAGCTGTTGGCGCAGGCAGGACTACCGGTACTTCCTTGGGAACAGGCCAAAGACACCACGTTCGACCTGGCGGTGTCGGCGAGCTACGGGGGTGAACTAGAGCTGATTCAGGGCAAGTTGGCCATACTGTCACATGGGGTTGGGTACAATAAGAAGCTGGCGAGACCG